>JAPLHJ010000134.1 GCA_026389675.1 Chloroflexota bacterium
ACGGATGGCCTGCTGCACCACTCCCCGGGGGTGATAGGCGCCCGATCCCCACTCGTCCTTGGCGTTGACCACACCGAAAAGCAGTACCGCGGGTATCCTCAGGCGCAAAAGGTCAGCTGTCTCTTTGCCCAGCTTATCTACTGAGAAATGGTAAATTCCGGGCATGGTATCGATCTCTTTCTTAACGCCTTTGCCTTCTACAACGAAAAGGGGAAAAATGAAATCGCCCGCGTCTACGGTGTTTTCCCTGACCAGCGACCTGAGCGACTCGCTCTTCCTCAGACGGCGTAAGCGTGACACTGGGTAATCCGGCATTTAAGCCTCCTTCCTGAAATAGTCTTCCATGGCTACCAGTAATCCCGGAACGGTCTGCTTCCCGGCAATCATGTCTATATTCAAACCTGCCGCGGCAGCGGTGCGGGCAGTCTTCGGGCCTATGCAGGCTATTTTTGGCCGTATCCCTGCGATCTCACTTTGACTGAGTTCGGACAGCAGGTTGGTGACGGTTGAGGAACTGGTAAAGGTGACAACGTCGATGCCGTCCTTCAGCAGCAGCTCACGGAGCCTGTTTTTATTGGTGCGTGGGCGCACCGTGCGGTAGATGGCTATTTCATCGACCGCAGCCCCCAATTTTTTCAGCCCCTGTGATATCTCATCGTCGGCTATCTCGGCGCGGGGTAGCAGGAACCTTTGTCCGCCGACCCGCCGTTTTTTCAGCCCGGCGGTGAAACCCCGCCCGCTAAATTCGGCGGGCAGGTAATCCGGCGTAATGCCCATTTTCTGCAGCGCCCGGCCGGTCATTGGCCCGATTGCGCCGATTTTCAGGCCGGACAGGCAGCGGGAATCCAGGCCAAGAGCACGCAGCCGGCTGAAAAATATCTCCACGCCGTTGACACTGGTAAAGGCGATCCAGTTGTATTTATTTATATTTGCAAGGGCGTTGTCTAATCTCTTATAAGTTGTGATGGGCTTTATCTCAATGCTCGAAAAGCGTACCGGCAGGGCGCCATGCTCCGCGAGCAGTTTTTCAAAGCTGCCGGCCTGGCTGCCGGCACGGGTGACGAGTACACGCTTGCCGAAAAGCGGGAGGGAGTCGAACCAGCGCAGGCTTTCACGCAACCTGGCAACCTCTCCCACAACTACGACTGCCGGAGCTTCAAGTCCGGCTTGCCTTATCCTGCCGCCGATATTTCTCAATGTGCCCGTTATACAAACCTGCGATGGAAGCGTGCCGTCCCTGATTACCGCAACCGGGGTTGAAGCTTTTCTGCCGTGTTCCATCAGCCGGGCCGTTATCTGGGCAAGGTTTTGCATGCCCATCAGTATAACCAGTGTGTCGGTAGCTGTGGCCAGCTTGTCCCACCTTATGCTGGAACTTTTCTTGGACGGGTCTTCATGGCCGGTGATGATGGCCAGGGAAGACGCCAGCCCGCGGTGGGTGACCGGTATACCGGCATAGGCCGGTACGGCCACGGCCGATGTCACGCCCGGCACGATCTCAAAAAGGATATTATTTTTTCGCAGGACTTCGGCCTCTTCACCCCCGCGGCCGAGCACAAAAGGGTCGCCCCCCTTGAGCCGGGCGACGGTCTTCCCCTGGTGTGCCTTCCGGACCAGGAGGCCGTTTATCTCATCCTGCTCGGCGAAATGCTTGCCTCCCATCTTACCGGCATAGATCTTTTCCGCCGCTGCCGGCGCGTAATCAAGTATAAGGCTGCTGACTAAGTAGTCGTAAACCACTACATCTGCCTTTGCCAGGCAGTTTACAGCCTTCAGGGTGATCAGCCCGGGGTCGCCCGGGCCCGCGCCAATCAGGTAGACCTTCCC
>JAPLHJ010000085.1 GCA_026389675.1 Chloroflexota bacterium
CGTAGGTCTGCTGAAGGGCGACCTGGTACTGGTTGACCAGGGTATTGATCAGCCCGAGGACCGTTTCAAGCTGCTTTTTGTTATCTTTGATCAGGCGGAGCCCAGCCATGGCCCTTTTGGTTTTGCGGGTGTCTTCATCGTTATGCGGAAGGGTGATGTTGCGGACCAATATCTCGTCGATCCCCTTTTTTATAAACCTGGCGGCATCGCCCTCCGGGAATTTGCCCAGTTCAGATAAAAGGTCGCATTTTTCATCCTGGATAAAAAAGGAGGCTATCCTGTTGCCCTCGGGTACATACTTAATGCTGTTGAGTTCATCCTGGCTGACCTTGCCCAATTTATCGGCTTTTTCCATGGCTAGCTGCCACGCACTTTTCATTTCTCCCATGATTTACGCTCCATATTTTTCTTTAAATTCAAGGATAGCACCGGCAACAGCGGTTGCGGTGTTCTTCCTTGAGGGATTGCAGGGTTGCCTGGTAGGCCGGCGAATCCAGCTCGCAGGTAGTCATTATGAACGCGTCCTCTCCGTTATCCGAGTAGTATTTTCTGCGTGTACCCGCCATGGTAAAACCGTATTTTTCATACAGCGCCTGTGCTGTCTTGTTGGAAACGCGCACTTCAAGGGTCACATATTTCGCGCGTAACTGCTGGGCAAGCTCGATGATATTAATCAGCAGCCATTCACCCAATCCCTGGTTTTTACGGGTTGTTCTTACAGCTATGGTTACGATGTGGGCTTCGTCGACCATCATCCAGATGCCGGCCATGCCGGCCAAGTATTCCCTGCTTTGAACTGTCTTGCCGGCTCTGAAAAAGCGATCATGCGAAAACAGCTGCCTGATGTATAAAGCTATTTCTTTTAAACCTGTAACAGACTGCCCGTTGCCGCCATTTTCAGGGATTCCGTCCTCGCATATAACTATATAATGCGCCAGCTTATTGCGTAACTCATGATGGAAAGAACTGGCCGACGGATGCGGCCACTGGTTGGGGAAAGCATCGAGATCGATTTCCAGGGCCTGCGGGATATCGCCGTCAGCCATCCTTCTTATATGATACTGTTTAACCTGCTCAACTGCCTTTATCATGTTAAATACGCGGGAAATTTTAGCATATTTGATGTTGTTTTGCGTTTAGGCTACTGCTCCTGTAATTTCTGCAGTCTCTTGTATATACTATAGTTATTATATTAAGAGGTTGACCATGAAGGAAAGAAGGATTGTAGCCGAAGTATCTGTTGTGCCTCTGGGCACGGGCAGCGCCAGCGTCAGTGAATACGTCGCCGACTGCATCGGCATTCTTGAGGGGAACAAAGAGGTTAATTACAGGTTGACCCCCATGGGCACTATCCTGGAAGGGACGCTCAGCGAGGTGCTTAAAGTAACTCAACAGATGCATGCTGTGCCCTTTGCCAAGGGGGCAGCGCGTGTGGTCACCACACTGAAAATAGATGACCGCATCGATAAAGAGCTGACCATGGAAGGAAAACTGAAATCGGTCCGTATGCGGAAGCCGGGGGTTAAGACCTGATGTCCCAATCTTCGTTAAGGGTCCAGGTTGCGCCCGGCCTCAGTCTGGCAAACCCGGTTATCGCCGCGTCGGGTACCTGGGGATATGGTGATGAGACCGCGGACCTGGTGGATTTTCGCAGGCTCGGCGCAATTATCTGCAAGGCAACCACCTTAAAACCGAGGGCGGGAAATCCTCAACCGCGGATTATCGAAGTCACGGGCGGAATCTTAAACTCGGTCGGGTTGGAGAATATCGGGGTGGAGGCGCTGATCAGTGAAAAAGCGCCCGCCTGGGCAACCTGGAGCGTGCCGGTTATAGTCAATATCGCCGGGGAGACGGTGGACGAGTACCGTAGGATAGCTTCCAAGCTGGATGGTGTGGCCGGTATCAGCGGCATAGAAGTTAATATAAGCTGCCCCAATGTCAAAAAAGGCGGCATGCAATTCGGCACCGACCCGGTTTGTGCGGCTGAAGTTACCTCCGCGGTCAGGAAGTCAACTTCGCTGCCGGTCATAGTGAAATTAAGCCCTAACGTGACGGATATCATTGCCATCGCCAGGGCGGTCGAGTCGGCGGGAGCGGACGCCGTATCGCTGATCAATACCCTCGGCGGTATGTCGATCGACGTTAAAAGACGCAGGCCGGGCCTCGGCAATATAACAGGCGGGCTGTCCGGTCCGGCCATTAAACCCATAGCCCTGTCCATGGTATGGAAGGTCGCAGGCTGTGTTAAGGTCCCGGTTATCGGGTGTGGTGGCATAATGAACGCTGAAGATGCACTGGAATTTATTATGGCAGGCGCGACCGCGGTGGAGGTGGGAACGGCCAACCTGGTCAACCCGCAGACCGCACTTGATATTATCGATGGCCTTCGTCAATTTATCAGGGCCGAGGGTATCGGCAATATCACTGACCTGCGCGGCGCCGCCAGGCTGTAGCCGCTCCCGCCGTTTAATCAACTGTTACTGGGTGATCAGTGCGCGCGCAATGGTCATACGCTGCATCTCGGAAGTGCCTTCGTAAATCTCGGTGATCTTGGCGTCGCGCAGGTAGCGCTCCATGGGATAGTCCCTGCAATAGCCGTATCCGCCGTGGATCTGCAGGGCCTTATTGGTTACAAAGCTCGAAACTTCGGCGGCATAAAGCTTGGCCATCGCTGCCTCTTTCATATATGACACGCCCTTGTCTTTCAGCCAGGCCGCGCGGTAAACCATCATGCGCGCCGCATCGATCTGGGTGGCCATATCCGCCAGCATCCACTGGATAGCCTGATGCTGCGCCAGGGGCTTGCCGAATTGCACACGCGTTTGAGAGTAGGCCAGGGCGTCGTCGAAGGCGGCCTGCGATATGCCCAGCGCCTGCGCAGCTACGGTAACACGGCTGGCATCGATGGATTCCATAGCGTAGCGGAGCCCTTTGCCCGATTCGCCTAACTGGTTTTCCTTCGGGACCTTGCAGTTCTCGAATACCAGCTCGGCTGTTGACGAACCGTGGATGCCCATCTTGTGTTCCAGCTTGCCTACGGAGTAACCGGGGGTATTGCTCTCAACTATATATGCTGATATGCCCCTGTTTCCCTTGGACTTGTCCTCCATGGCGAAAACCACGGCGATCGACGCTTCGGCCCCGTTGGTGATAAAGATTTTATTGCCGTTTATCACGACGTTGTTGCCTTCGCGCGTTGCCGTAGTCGTCGTGGCGCCGGCGTCGCTGCCCGCGCCCGGTTCGGTCAGGACAAAGCAACATATTTTATCTCCCCGCGCGATCGGCGCCACATACTTCTTTTTCTGTTCCTCGGTGCCGAATTTATAGATGGGATAGCAGGCCAGCGACAGGTTGGCTAAGAATATCGCCGCCAATCCGCCCGAGGCCCTGGCAAGCTCTTCACAGCATATGGTCATGGACAGGTAATCTCCGCCGCTCCCGCCGTATTTCTCGTCGATGGTTATGCCGAAAATGCCGAGCTCCGCCGCTTTCTTAAAGATCTCCGCGGGAAATTTGCCCTCCTCGTCGATCTTGTTTGCTTCGGGCTTGACCACGTTGGTGGCGAAGTCTCTTACCATTGATTGGAACATCTTCTGTTCCTCGCTTAAATAGAAATCCATTTAAACCTCCTCTTAATTTGTATATTTAATTTGCCAATTGTTGCCCGAGTAAAAAAGCCTCTTTCAGGAAGGCCGGATGCTCAGTTATAGCGTTACACATGTCGATTCCCGGCAGCAATAATTCGCCCGAATATTCTATATCAAGAGTTTTGTACCAGCTTTTCACGGTGGCAACCGATCCCTGGAAGAGATTGGTATACCCTGTCCCGCCGGCTGAGATAAATATGCCTTTCCTGGCCGGGCCAGTTTTCAAGCAAATCCGGAGATTCAGAACGTTTTTTAGCACCCATAAGGCCTGGCAACGGTCTATCATGGCCTTGGCCTGGGCGGTCAGGCCCATGAAAAATACCGGGGAAGCAATTATGAATCGGTCGAATTCCCTGATATCCTGGTGGATCTGCTGCATGTCGTCCTCAATCACACACCGGCCGCCTAATTGAATGCAGGCGTCGCAATGCTGGCAGGGCGAGATATCCAGGTCCGCCAGGGTAACCTGCTTTACCAGTATGCCCTGCCCTGCGGCGCCCGCAATAGCTTCGTTGAGCAGGCGGTCGGTGTTGCATCCCCGGCGCGGGCTGCCGGCCATAGCCAACAGCTTCAATTTTTGTGGGATCTCCGGATTGCTCATAGTTAATTGGACCTGTAATAAAAACAAGTAATGATATAATGTAACGCTGATATTTTGCAATCAGCCTGTAGATTGGCTAAAATGTAGCCGGTTTTTACTATGTGATTGAACACTGATTGCGCCATACGAAAGAGGAGATGAAAGATGACAAAAGCTGAGATTTTGGGTAAAGCCAGGCAGGAAAAGAGGACTTTGCTGACTGAGATCGAATCCAAAGAGCTGTTGAAAGCCGCCAAAATCCCGGTGGTTGAAACAAAGCTGGCAACATCCAAAACTGAGGCAATAGAACTGGCCAAGACAATGGGATTTCCTGTTGTCATGAAAATTGTGTCGCCGGACGTAGTTCATAAAAGTGACGCGGGCGGCGTAAAGCTGAATATTCTGAATGCCACGCAGGCGGGCAAAGCCTATAGCGAGATATTAGCCAGCGTGAAAAAGCATTATCCCAAAGCTAAAATTGTGGGCGTTACCGTGCAAAAAATGGCCAAGCAGGGTATCGAAATCATCATCGGCATGACCAAGGACGCCCAATTCGGCCCGGTCATCATGTTCGGCCTCGGTGGGATTCTCGTTGAGGTGCTTAAAGATGTCTCATTCCGCATAGTGCCTATGACCAAGAGGGACGCGGGCGAGATGATAACCGAAATCAAGGGCTTCCCGATTCTCAAAGGTTACCGCGGCCAGGACCCGGCTGATGTCCCTTACCTGGAAGATCTGATAGTTAAGGTGTCAGATTTCGTAGATAAGAATCCTGAGATAAAAGAGCTCGACCTCAATCCCGTTTTCGCCTATAAGAGCGGGGCGTTGGCGGTGGACGCGCGAATAATCTTAGAGCCGGCGTCTTAGCCGGGAATAATGCCACAGGTGTGAGAAGGCCCTTGCGGCCCTCTCAGGCGTATGGAAAGCCAGGTGCTTGCCGTCCTGCTGTAAACCGTTGATGAAATCACCGTTGTATGTGCCGGAGATGGCGGACATAAAAGGCTTGTGCGGATATTTTTCTGCCAGGAAATTCAGGAACATCGCCATCATTTCGTCGAATTTCGGGGTAAAGGCAACCTGGGTAAACATCACGCCCCCGATCTCATCATCAGAGAGCAGAATTTCCATCACCTCGCTCATGGCACGCCCCTGGTCAGGGTACCCCATCATGATAGGCCAGTAATCCACTGGGTTGCCGACCTTCAGCCAGGCCGGCGCCAGCTTAACCAGTTTGGCGGTGGTGTCCTCAGACCAATTGCCTATCTCCAGTCCGGTATCACGCATGGCATCCATCGCCAGTATGCCGGCGGCGCCGCTGAATGTGGCAACCACTATTTTGTTGTTTTTCATCAGGGGTGCCATGCTGAACATCCTGACAGTATCGAAGAACTCTTCAATGTCGCTGACACGGATGGCCCCCGCGCGTTTCAAAGCTGAGTCCCATAGCAGGCTGTTTCCCGCCAGCGATCCCGTGTGTGACTGCATGGCCCTGGCCGCCTGCTCGCTTCTGCCGGTCTTCAATACGATGACAGGTTTTTTAACGGTCACCCGTTCCATAGTTTTCAGCAAAACCTGTGGGTTATTGACGCCCTCGATGTGGAGCCCGATGACATTGACCTGCGGATCATTTTCAAAATAGTCCAGGGCCTCCGTGAAGCCGATATCGCAGGCGTTGCCGAGGTCAATGCATTTCCCGGTTAACCTGAATTCGGGCAGGCCATGGAAGAACAGGCCGGATTGGCATACTATACCAACGGGATTCTTATCGAGTTTGATGCGGGCAAACGATGTACTGAAATTGATGAAGGCGTTGGCCGTCCCGAACGTGTTGGGTCCCAGTACACGTATGCCCGTAGTACGTACTATCTCTGTCAACTGCCGGCTGAGCTCATGCCCTTCCTCATCCATGGCATCGCTGAAACCCTGTGCCACTATGATTGCGCTCTTTATGCCTTTGTCAGCGCAGGAGCGTAACACCACGGGCACTACATCACGCGCTGTGACGATGAGCGCCAGGTCTATGGGGTCGACTATCCCGGAGATGTCCGCGTAGGCTTTAACGCCGAGTATCTCACCCGCGTTGGGGTTAATCGGATACAATTTGCCGGCATAGCCGTATGAAAGGATGTGCTCCAGGATGTTCATGGAGAAATCCCCGCTTTTACGTGTCGCGCCGACGATAGCAACAGACCCGGGCTCAACGAAATTATTCATAACCTCTGCGATATTCATGCCAACCTCCTGGACTGGAATTTTAATTGAACGTGACGATTTGCATAGTCTATGATGGCTGAATAAGCCTTGTCAAAGGATACCTGAAAAATATTTCTGCTTGTGCGGGAGGCTTCTTTGCTATATACTTTCAGGAGATCATTTGGAGGCAAGCGTGACGTGACGGAGGAGGATCTCAAAACGGAATTCGCCGCCTTTGGTGTTGTATCCTCCGTGGCCCTGATTAAGGATAAGTACAGCGGCCAACCCAAGGGTTTTGCTTTTGTGGAGATGGCTAATAAGGAAGAAGGTGAGGCTGCCATAGCCGGGCTCAAGGGTAAGACGTTGAAAGAGAGGACTCTTGATCTCAGCGAGGCGAGGCCGCGCACGGATAGCAGGGGTGGCGGCAGGTCGTTCGGGGGCAAGCGCAAGCCGCAGAGAAGGCGTTAAACAGGGCCGACCGTTCATTTTATTTGCCGGCTGCCTTTAATGTAGTTTTTTATAATCGGTAATTGCAATCATCCCGGGTGGGTTCTGATTGATCTGGGGTTTGTGGCTTGACACTGGGGGAGGCGCTTGGTAGTATAAAAATCTTCCTGGGGATATAGCTCAATTGGGAGAGCGCTGCGTTCGCAATGCAGAGGTCGGGGGTTCGAATCCCCCTATCTCCACGACTCTTGACAGCTTCCGAACCCTCTGCCCTGCTACCCATTAGGGCGAACGGAGAATTAAGTTCCATATTAACGATAGTTCCGTTCTCAATATTTAGACGTTTTATCACAGTCTCGCAGAGCAAATGCCTCTCATCGAAGATCCCTTTTTCACAGGGGAAATCAAATTCAGTTGCGAATTGAATTGAAGGGATATCTCGAAATCAGTTTTCACCAGGTGATGGCGCTGACTTAGCACATCAACCGTATTCTTGAGGCTGGCCCCTTCTGCTTAAATACGAATTCGGTGTTATTTGAAATCGCTCATTGAGATATCTTCCTCCAGCATCAGTTGCTGATAGTTCTTCTCCAACTTTTCCAGCTTTACCAATCGGGCATCAGCAAAATGGGCACTGGGTAGATGCTGAAGCCACGCCGGATAAGTTTTCAGCGAGAGGCGCATGCTGGTAAAACACAAGCCTTGACAGGGCAAAAAGACCATGATATCATTCTCCAAAAAGTTACGCGGTCAGACCATTAGACCAGATGCGGTCAGACCATCAGAGGAATAAACATTAATGAATGGCTATCTTAGTAAATTCGAGTTATCTGGGAAGGTGGCAGTAGTAACCGGAGCAAGTGAGGGTATTGGACGTGATTTAGCTATTGGCCTATCCAGCGTTGGCGCTGACATGATTATAAGCAGTAGGAACGAACAAAAGCTACGAGAAGTAGCCTCTGAGATCACAAATATGGGCAGGCGGGCTGAAATATTCGTTGCTGATGTAACAAAACAAGAAAACATTGAGGATTTAAAGAGATACATATTGGATCGATATGGGAAATTAGATATATTGGTAAATAATGCAGGCTTTACGGTTAACAAAATGGCGTGGGATATCACTGACAACGAATGGGATTTGATGGTTGACACTGGACTGAAGGGCCTCTTTTTTTGTTGTCAGATACTGGGATCAATAATGCGGGCTCAAAACTATGGCAAGATTATTAATCTCAGTTCGACATTTTGTCGGAGCCTCGTACCTGGAAGATCTGTTTATGCTGCAGTTAAAGCCGGGGTTTCTCATTTAACGGAAGCATTGGCTGTAGAGTGGGCTCCACATGGAATACGAGTTAACGCTCTCGCCCCGACCGCAACAAAAACTCCAAGCAGGGCACAGGCGTTACAGGGCGATATTTTGAATTATTTACTTAGTCGAATTCCTCTTGGCCGCTTGGCTGAACCCGACGACTTAATTTGCACCGCTATATTTCTCTCGAGTGCTGCTTCAGATTTTATCACCGGCCAGACGCTATTTGTGGACGGTGGTTGGGTGGCAAAGGGTTAAATTAACTGGGACAAAAAAATGGAAAATTTCAAACCCATTAAAAGAATAAATATTTCCGATGAGATTATTGACCAAATTATTTCCATGATCCATAAGGGAACTCTTAAACCTGGGGACAGGTTACCTTCTGAAAGAGAGCTGACTGATGCATTTAAAGTCGGGAGGAGCTCAATACGGGAAGCACTTAAGTCATTGGAGACCACCGGGATCATTAAACGTAATAGTAAAGGGACGATAGTTAATGCGCTTGAAGAAGGGGATTATTCAATTCTTTTGTTTAAAGACAATATGCACACAATCCATGAAGTGTTTGAAGCGCGAAAAGCTATTGAGGTTGGAATTATCGGCCTGGCGGCACAACGAGCAACACCTGAGCAAATAAGAGAAATCTCAGAAACCATTATCGATAGCATGGATGTTCATAAGATGATTGCTTCAGATATATCCTTCCATAAAACATTGGTAAAGACATCACAGAACTCAATATTGAGCTACATTTACAATATGGTTATGGGGTTGTTGTTTCAAACGCATAAATATTATTTCCTTATAGAAGCAAGTTCAAATAGGATGCCGATAAAAGAGAGGGAGGTGTTCATTAACAGTGTAAATAAATATCATAAGAATATTCTTAAGGCCGTTGAATCACATGACGTATCCGCAGCAAAAATATCCATGGAAGCACACTTTGATTACGCTGAGCGTGTAATCCTGAGAGAAGTGTTAGCCAGGAATCCAGCGAGTGAACTGGAATCATCACATGGCCGCTAGCTTAATAATGATTTTAGAAAATATGGACTGGAGAAGAAAAAATGAATTATAAAGAGAGCACCCTGACTTATAAACAGGCAGCCCGTACTGATATTGGGTTTATGAATGTAGATTGGCAGGATCGCATAAATTTCCCCCGCTTGCGAGAGGAAAGACAGGCTAAAATTCGCAAAATAATGAATGAATCGGATATCGATATTTTAGCTTGCTGGCGCTACGAAAACAACAGGTATATGCACAGCGTGAGATGCCATGAGTGGCCAACCAATATCATGTGTTGGAGTGCAGTGATGTTCAGAGAGGGACTACCGGTCGTTTGGGGGATGGACAAGGAAACTAGTAAAAGCCTTATGCCCGATTTTGATCCGGATAATTTGATGGAGGATATGCGACTGGGTGAAATGGAACCTTATACGGGGCTATGGGCCAAAGAACTCAAGGAACATTGCAACAAAAGAAAGATAAAGCCACGCAAGATCGCTATAGATGCTCTGACTATTGCGTTACTGCAGGCCGTACAGAAGGAATTTCCGGAAGCCGAAATAATTGATGGTCATTTTTATATGTACCTTTGCCGTGCTGTTAAAACTGTTGACGAGATTAGATGCCTGGTATCTGCATATATGCTTACAGCAGCGGGGATGGAAAGGGCAAGAGCCTTACTAAAAGAACCAGGTATGAGGGAGTGCGAACTCCTGGGTGAAGCATATAAAGTCATGTATGGACTCGGCAGTGAGTGGGTACAATGCTCAAACATAGTTTGTTCAGGGGACTACACCTATCCATACAGGCGCTTCACTTCAGATAGAATTATTCAGCCCCGGGATTTGGTGATCATAGATATAGGTGGAAGGTTTAACGGATACTATGGTGATTTCACACGGACTTTTTATGCAGGCAGTGATAGCCTGGAACCAACGAAGGAACAAAAAGACATCTATCAAAGGTGTTATGACGCCTTGCGGCGAGTGGAGAAGGCTGCAAAGCCAGGCAATACTACTGCGGATCTTTGGAAAGCAGCAACACCTGAGTGTGTATGGGGAGGATTTTTGGGTCATGGAATCGGCATTGGACCCGCTGAGTTCCCACCCCTTAATAAGGAATCAATCAGCGTACCGTTTGAGTTGCAGCCAGGTATGGTATTTTCCGTTGAACCATATGTTGGGAGTTATGGTGTCGGCGGTGTTCGCCTTGAAGACAACTTTGTTATAACAGAAGATGGCTGTGCGGTGCTTGGTCCATTCCCGCACGATCCCAGGTTATGTGACGAGAAACCGGTGAGTAAATATTAGTGTTTCCCAGAGCAATAATCCATTGGCTGAATAACAATAGCTCAAGAAGTGAGATTAATTGGATCTCGTACAATATAGGCATAAGTGATCAGATGTGATAGTAAGAACATTGTGAACGAGGGAAGAAGAAAATAAATGAGAGCCGCTGTATTAAAGCAATATGGTTCACCCCTCACAGTTGAAGAGGTGGATGACCCTGTTCTAAGTCCGAATGATGTCATGGTCCGTGTAAAGGCTTGTAGTTTATGCGGTTCAGATTTAAAAATCGCCTCAGGCAAATTTCCCGGTACAACCCTACCACACATTCCAGGGCACGAGATTGCAGGAGAAGTATATAAGGTTGGAGATCAAGTTACCAAGCTAAGTGCAGGAGATAATGTCGTAGTATATTTCTATGTTACCTGCGGTGTGTGCCGGTACTGCAAATCCGGAAACGACAGCCTTTGTGAAAATCTTAGGGGTCATATTGGATTTAATGTTAATGGCGGGATGGCTGAATTCCTTAGTGTCCCTTCATCATGTTTAATTCCATTCGGTTCCTCTATATCGTTTACCCATGCCGCATTAATGCCTGATGCAATAGCTACCTCTTATCATGCACTTCGGACTCAAGGGAAACTTAAGAAAGGTGAAGTCGCAGTTGTGATTGGTATCGGTGGTCTTGGACTTCATGCTGTTCAGATTGCCAAGGCATTGGGTGCAACAGTAATTGCGGTGGACATAGACGACCATCATCTTGAGAAAGCATCCTAGCTAGGTGCTGACTTCGTCTTGAATTCTCAGCGTGACAATCTATCTGAGGCTGTTAGGGTGAAAAATTCTGGCAAGGGCGCGTATTTGGTCATGG
>JAPLHJ010000107.1 GCA_026389675.1 Chloroflexota bacterium
CAGCGCGGCCAAATCCACGCCCGGAATGGGTATATGGGCAATAAAGCGGAAAACAATCAGCATGGCCAGCGTAAAAATTAATTTCTGCCTCAGGTCGGGCAATGAGAACGCGTCCACCATTGCCTGTATCAGGCGGGGCCTTGATTGTGTCTGCGGCATGTTAGATCTCCTCTACCTTACCACCGGCTGCTTCTATCTTGCTTTTCGCAGTTGCTGAAAACTTATTGGCTTTAACTGTAAGGGGCCTGTCTAGCTCGCCGCTGCCGAGTATCTTAACCGGCAGCCTGGCAATTTTCACCAGCCCTGACTCCATCAGTGCTTCCCTGCTTACCTCGGCATTGGCATCGAACAGCCTTAAATCACCGACGTTGACCAGGCTGTACTCAATTTTGGCGACGTTGGTAAATCCCCTGGTCCAGGGCAGCCTCTTGATAATCGGAAGCTGGCCGCCTTCAAAACCCGGGCGCAGGTCCCTGCCTGACCTCGATTTCTGGCCTTTGCATCCCCGTGTAGAAAATGTGCCGTGCCCGCTGCCGTCTCCGCAGCCGACACGCTTCTTTTTATGTTTTGCTCCTGCCGGAGGCTTTAAATTACTTTGATCCATGTTCTTTCTCTTCAATCTCAAGCATATGATTAACTTTGGCAATCATGCCCCTGATGACAGGGGTATCTTCCTTCTCGACCACTTCATTGAGTCTGTGAAAGCCGAGCGCCTTCAAGGTCCGCTTCTGGTCGCCCGCGTATCCGATATCGCTTTTTATCCACTTGATGCGTATTTTAGCCACTTGCCTAATTCTCCTCGTCTCCCGGCAAACCCTTCCTCCGCCGCACGGTTTCTTTAAAGTCCCTGAGGTTAGCCAGGGCAAGAACTGTCGCTTTGGTAACGTTTACGGGGTTGGCGCAACCCAGAGACTTGGTCAGGATATCCCTGACACCAGCGGCCTCTACCACGGCTCGCACGCCCCCGCCGGCGATCACGCCTGTACCCGGAGATGCTGGCTTGAGCAACACCCTCGCTGCCCCAAATTTGGAGAGGCTTTCATGCGGGATTGTGCCGCCCATGAAAACCACGCTGATTACATTCTTCTTGGCGGACACGCCGGCCTTGCGGATGGCCTCAGGGACTTCCCTGGCCTTCCCCAGTCCTACGCCCACATGGCCTTTGCCGTCGCCGACAACTACCAGAGCGCGGAAATGCATGTTTTTGCCGCCCTTTACGACCTTGGTAACGCGGTCGAGCGACACCAGCTTTTCGGTGAACTCCATATCACTGATATCAACCCGTGGCATAATGGTATGTACTTTCGTCGCTGCTTTCATACTCAAATCCTCAGAATTTTAACCCTGCTTTACGTGCTGCCTCGGCCAGGGCTTTAACCCTGCCGTGGTATTTATAGCCGCCGCGGTCGAATACCACCTGGCTAATACCTTTCTCCCGGGCACTTTTGGCCAGCTCAGCCCCGATCAACTCGGCTACCTGTGTCTTATTTTTGCCCTTCAGCTGGTCTTTTATGCCCTCGTTCAAGCTGCTGGCTGACGTCATAGTATTTCCGCTTGTGTCGTCGATAATCTGGGCATAAATATTGCTCAGGCTACGGAATACACACAGCCTCGGCTGTTCGGCCGTGCCTGTAACCGTGGCCCTGATGCGGGCATGGCGCCTTTTCCTTGCTATATTAGAACTTACTTTAGGCATTCTTATTTCCCTTTCGTAGCAGTCTTACCAGCCTTACCGGGCTTCAGGCGGAGCTTTTCTCCGGCATATTTGACACCCTTACCCTTGTAAGCGTCAGGGATACGTATGCGCCTGATTTCTGCTGCTGTCTCACCTACGAGTTCTTTATCAATACCGGCTACGCGTATTTTGGTATTGCCGTCCACAGTTATGTCTATGCCCTTGGGCGGGTCGAATTCCACCGGGTGGCTGTAGCCTATCTGCAGGGTCAGCTTATCCCCGGTTTTCTGCGCCCTGTATCCGACGCCGGATAACTCGAGATTTTTCTCGAATCCCTTGGTTACACCGTCCACCATATTGGCCAGCAGCGACCTGCTCAATCCGTGTAGAGCGCGGTGCTGGCGGTTATCGGTTGGGCGCGAAACAATCAACTTTCCGCTTTCCTCCTTGATATTGATATCGGGGTGGAATTCGCGGGTCAATTTGCCTTTGCTTCCTTCCACTGTAACTTCGCTGCCTTTGATCTTCACCTTAACTCCGGCAGGCACCGTTACAGGCATTCGTCCTATACGAGACACAGGTTCACCTCTCTGACTTCAATTACCATACATAACATAGAACTTCACCGCCAAGGTTCTTTTTCCATGCTTCCTGACCGGTCAGCAGTCCCTTGGAAGTGGAAATAATCGCGATACCGAGTCCGCCGAAGACCCTGGGGATCTCTCCTTTGCCTTTATAAACCCTGAGCCCGGGTTTGCTCACGCGCTCAAGGCCGATGAAGGCAGGCTGCTTATCGATATATTTAAGCGTAATCTTAATCATGCGCTGTGGTTCGCCTTTAATAATGGCATAATCCGCGATAAAACCCTCATCCTTGAGGATCTTAGCAATCGGGATTTTCATTTTAGAGGCAGGTACCATCACGCTGTCATGGCGTGCCATTGCAGCATTACGTACCCGGGTCAACAAATCAGCAATCGGATCAGTAACCATTGATAAACAACTCCGCTAATAATTTTACCAGCTCGATTTCCGTACGCCGGGCAGCTCACCATTCAGGGCCAGAGTGCGGAAGCAGATACGGCACATGCCAAATTTGCGCATATATGCCCTCGGCCTGCCGCACAACCTGCAACGGTTATGCTGCTGCACCTTAAATTTCGCCGGCCGGTTCGCTTTATTTATTTTGCATAATTTCGCCATATTTAAACCCTACTAATTTTTCTTGAACGGCATGCCGATCGCCTCAAGCAGGCGCCTGCCGTCCTCGTCCGTTTTCGCCGATGTAACAATCGTTATCTCAATTCCCCTGGTCTTGTCCACTTTATCGTATTCAATCTCGGGGAATACGATCTGCTCTTTCATTCCCAGGCTGTAATTGCCCTGGCCGTCGAAGGCATCCCGCGACACACCCTGGAAATCGCGTATCCTGGGAAGGACTACACTAACTAATTTATCCAGGAATTCGTACATCCTTTTATTCCGCAGGGTGACCATAATGCCGATAGGAGTACCCTCTCGCAGCTTGAAGGCCGCGATGGACTTCTTGGCCTTGGTAACCACGGCATGCTGTCCTGCGATGGTGGTCAAATCCTTTCCGGCCGCTTCCATAGCCTTGGGGTTGGCCAGCGATTCGCCCATGCCGAGATTCAGAACTATCTTGTTTACCCGCGGCACTTCCATAATATTTTTATAGCCGAACTTCTTAATCAGTTGCGGCACGATTTCCTTGGTATATCTTTCTTTAAGCCTTACCATTATCGGGTTACCTCAATTTAATCGATGATTTCAGAGCAGCTATGGCAATACCTGGCCCTATTGCCATCTTCGAGAGCACGGTATCCCACGCGCGCCGGTTTATTACATTTGTTGCAGATTATCATCACGTTGGAGATATCGATAGGCGCCTCGAGCTCTATGATACCTGCCTGCCTGGTTTTGCCCTTGGTCTTGGAATGCCGCTTTATCATGTTAAAGCCTTCCACGATCACTTTATCTTTATCAGGCAGGGCTTTGCGCACCTTGCCCTTCTTACCCCGGTCCTTGCCGGCTATAATAAGCACATTATCGTTCTTCTTAATCTTCATCTCAGAGCACCTCCGGAGCGAGGGAAATTATCTTCATAAAATTCTTGTCCCTTAATTCCCTGGCCACCGGTCCGAAAATACGGGTCCCCTTGGGGTTGCCTTTATCATCCAGTATCACGGCAGCGTTATCGTCAAAACGCACATAAGAGCCATCCGGCCGGTGGTGATGCTGGGCTATCCTCACGATAACAGCCTTGACCACGTCGCCTTTCTTAACTACGCCGCCGGGGATAGCACGCTTGACGCTGCAGGTGATGACATCACCAACCGAAGCATAGCGCCTGCGGGTGCCGCCGGGCACGCCTATGCACATCACCTGACGCGCACCCGTGTTATCCGCAACTTTTAGTCTGGTTAACGTCTGAATCACTTCAGTTCTCCTGGTTTGCCTGTGCCAAATCGTCCTTTAAGACACCGACTATATCAGCTTTCTGAATTATTTCCACGATCCGCCAATTTTTATCCTTGGACAGGGGCCTGGTTTCAACGATTTTCACCACGTCACCGATATTACAGGCGTTATCCTCATCATGCGCCTTGAAGCTGGAGGAATGCCTGACAACCTTGTGGTATAGCGGGTGCCTGCGCAGGTTATCCACCCGCACGACGACCGTCTTCTGCATCTTATTGCTGGTTACCCTGCCGATCCTTATTTTCCGGTTTTTTTCCATTTTTTACTTCTTGCCAAGCTCCCTCTCGCGTATTATGGTGTTTATCCTGGCGATCCTTTTTCTTACCTTGGGCAATTCGCGGTGGTTGACCAGTTGCCTGGTTGCCAGCTTGAAGCGCAGGTTAAACAGCTCCTGGTGAGCTTCCTCCAATTTTTTTTGCAGTTCGGCGTCACCTAACGCCTTGATCTCAGTGAGTTTCACCTTTTACCTCTTCTTTGAGAGTTTCACGTATTACGAACCTGGTTTTGATCGGCAATTTATGTGCTGCCAGGGTAAGCGCTTCTTTAGCCGATATTTCCTTGATGCCACCGATTTCAAACAGCATCCTGCCCGGTTTTACCACTGCTACCCAGTGGTCGACAGCGCCTTTACCGCTGCCCATCCGGGTCTCGGCCGGCTTCTTGGTGACCGATTTATCCGGGAATATCCGTATCCACACCTGCCCGCCGCGGCGCAGGTAACGCACAATAACGCGTCTTGCGGCCTCGATTTGCCTTGACGTAATCCAGTGACCTTCCTCTGCCTGCATACCGAAGTCACCGAAGGTAATCGTATTGCCGGATTGTGCCTTGCCACGCAGGTGGCCCCTGTGGCACTTACGATACTTCACTCGTTTCGGTTGTAACACTTTCTCTCCTTACTTCAGGAATAATGTTGCCTTTGTAAATCCATACCTTGACGCCAATGTTGCCCATGGTTGTGTGGGCGTCAGCCACACCAGAAGCAATATCCGCACAAAGCGTGTGCAGAGGCAACTGCCCTTCACGGACAGTTTCACGCCTGGCAATTTCAGCGCCTCCCAATCTGCCGGCGCAGCATATCCTGACACCCTTGGCGCCGGCCTGCCTGGTCTTGAAAGCCGCCTGTTTCATGGCGCGCCTGAAAGCCACGCGCCTTTCCAGCGAATCTGCGATATTGCGTGCCACCAGCGCCGCCTCGGTTTCAGGCTGCTCAACTTCTTTAATGGACAATTTGACTTTCTTGCCGCAGAGTTTCTCCAGCTGCGAACGCAATTCTTCGGCACGCTGGCCTCCCCGGCCAATAACGATGCCCGGACGGGCGGTGAAAATCGTCACAACTATATCATTCCCCTGCCGGTCGAGCTCAACTCTGGCCACTGCGCCCTCCCGTAGCCTTCGCTTTATCTCGCTGCGCAGCTTGAGATCGTCATGCAGTGTTTCCAGGTAATGCTTCTCATTAAACCACTTGGCCTTCCAGCCGCGTACTATGCCGATCCTGAAACCGTAGGGATGAACTTTATGTCCCAATTATTTTCCCTCCTCGGAAACGAAAACCTTGATATGCGAAGCACGTTTCAATATAGGGCTGAAACGGCCTCGGGATTGTGGCCTGTATCTTTTAAGCGTGCGTGCTTCATCGGCCACTATATAGACAACCTTCAGTTCAGCGGGATCCAGTTGGTAGTTATTTTCCGCGTTGGCAGAGGCGGATTTAATAACCTTTGCAATAACTTTGGCTGCAGGGGTGGGCGTGAACTTAAGTATATTAAGCGCATCGGCAACTTTTTTGCCACGCACCATATCCACCACAAGCCGCATCTTGCGGGGCGGTATTCCGATATCTTTAGCTACTGCTCCAACTCTCATTTCTTACCTGCTTATTTCTTCTTGACGGGCGCTGCCGCTGTGGCTTTGCCGACATGGCCGCGGAACGTCCGTGTCATGGCAAACTCGCCCAGTTTATGCCCGACCATATTTTCGGTTATAAAAATCGGCACATGCCGCCTGCCGTCATGCACGCCGATTGTGTGGCCGAGCATTTCGGGCATTATGGTAGAAGACCTCGCCCAGGTCTTGATTACCTGCTTCTCGCCTGTCTTATTAAGCGCTTCAATTTTTTTCAGCAGCTTGGGATGACAGTACGGGCCCTTTCTCGCTGAACGTGACATACTTAATTTACCTCTTTATTTCGCGGCGTAGCGGCGCCTTACGATCAATTTATCGGATACTTTGCCCACGCGTGTCCTGTGTCCCAATGCCGGCTTGCCCTGTGGTGTCTTGGGATGCATACCGCGTGGTGACCGGCCTTCGCCGCCGCCATGCGGATGATCGCGGGGGCTCATAGCGGAACCCCTTACCTTGGGCCGTCGTCCCAGCAAGCGTACTCGTCCTGCTTTACCATGTTTAATATTCTGGTGGTCCAGGTTTCCTACCTGGCCGATGGTAGCCCTGCATTCATTCATAAAGCGGCGTACTTCACCGGAAGGCAGGCGGACCATCGTATATTTATCTTCCCTGCCCAGTATCTGGGCCGAGGTGCCCGCGCTCCTGACGATCTGGCCACCCTTGTTGGGTTCAAATTCCAGGTTATGCACTGCGGTACCTGCGGGGATGAGTCCCAGGGGCAGGTTATTGCCCGGCTTGACCTCAGCGTTTTCCCCGGCCTGAACAGTGTCGCCAACGCCCAGACCAAGCGGGCAAAGCATATAGCGCTTCTCGCCGTCAGCATAAAAGATCAAGGCGATGCGTGCCGTGCGGCCGGGATCATATTCAATAGCGGCCACTTTCCCGGGTACTCCGAGCTTATCCCTCTTGAAGTCAATAATGCGTGTCTTCTGTTTAGCCCCGCCACCCCTGTGGCGCGTTGTTATCACGCCCCTGCTGTTTCTACCCGCTTTCCTTTTCTTGGGTACCAGCAGAGCTTTTTCCGGCACCGTTTTGGTGATATCTTCAAACGATATCTTTACCATTCCACGGCGCCCGGGGGATGTAGGGCGAAATGTCTTTAAAGCCAAATCTAATTACTCCTACATTATTAAGCGTGGCGTCTTTGCCATCGGCTCTTTCTCAGAAGCTTACGATGCTTGTGTTTCGCCATCTTTTTTTTGCGTTTCTTTATAACAGAACCCAATTTATACTCCTGTTATCTTACACTCCCTCAAAGAACTGTATTTTGTCGCCTTCTTTGAGTGTAACAATCGCTTTCTTCCATGAAGGGTGGGCTACCGCCCTCCTGCCCATGCGTTTGACTTCGCCGGGAACCCTGATCATGTTAACGCCAACCACCCCCACGTTGAAGGCCTTCTCAACGGCCTCCCTAACCTGGTCCTTGTTAGCTCTTTTATCAACTTCAAAAACATATTTGTTGCCTTCAGAGAGCCTGGTGCTCTTTTCTGTTACCAGGGGCCTGCGTAAAACTTCATATAAATTCATCTTGCTAATAATCCTCTCGGAGCCTTATGCTGCCTTCCCCTTGCTTTTCGCCTCTTTCTTGTCCCAAAGATCTTCAATACGTCGAACGGCGTCAACGTCGAGAACCAGCACTTTATAGGAAAGCAGGTCTGCCACATTGAGCATCGCAACCGCGGTGGTTTTGATGCCCGCTAGGTTTGAACTCGCCATCGTTACGTAATCGTTGCCCAGCGCAACGCCGATGATGGCTGTATTATCAACGCCCAGGGCATCCAGAATCTCCGACATGAATTTAGTTTTAGGCTCGCTGAGCTCCAACTTCTTTAAAATCTTGATCTCACCATCGCGCATTTTGCCGGAAAGCACACTGCGCAGGGCCAACCGGCGCATTTTTTTGGGCATGTCCTGCCGGTAGCTCCTGGGATGCGGGCCGAATACGACGCCGCCACCTTTCATCAGGGGCGAACTCGCCCCGCCGCGCCTGGCCCGGCCGGTGTGTTTCTGCGCATATTGCTTCTTGGTGCTCCTGCTGACATCCGAGCGCGTTTGCGTATCGGCAGTGCCCTGGCGGCGGTTGGCTAACTGCATCAGCAGCGCCTGGTGTACGACCGCCTCATTGAAGGCCTCACCAAACACGTAATCGCTGACTTTGATCTTGCCTGCTTTTTCGCCTTTTAAATCAAATACTTCTAATTCCACTGTAATAACCTTTTACGATGCTTTCTCGATCAACAGTATCCCGCCTTTAGCGCCAGGAACTGCACCTTTCAGCAGCACAACATTCTTAGCGGTGTCGACCTCGACCACTTCGAGGTTAAGTGCGGTCACCTTGCGGGCGCCCATATGGCCGGCCATGCGTAATCCCTTGAAAACCCGGCCTGGGGTGGTGGTGGAACCTATGGAACCGGGCGCGCGGTGCCTGTCGGACTGGCCGTGAGTCTTCGGTCCACCCTTGAAATGATACCTTTTTTTGCCCGACCTGGTAATCTTTTACATCGTCAAGGCGTAATTCGCGGAGGTACCTGTAATTGCCGTTCTCCTTAAGATGTCCCTTTTCAGCCTTGTTGAGCTTCTTGGATTCACCAAATCCTATCTGGACAGCATTATACTTGTCCTTCTCGATGGTCTTGACCTGTGTAACACAGCAGGGACCCGCTTCGATGGCCGTCACGGCTATCTCCACGTTTTCCCTGTATAACTGTGTCATTCCTATTTTTCTACCAAGTATGCCAGCCATATCTTAAATTCCTACAATCTAATATCAATTTCCACGCCTGACGGCAATTGCAATTGCGTCAAAGCGTCAATCGTCTTAGTGGTCGGCCCGACTATATCGATCAGCCTTTTGTGAGTGCGTATTTCAAACTGCTCACGGGAATCCTTATCAATAAAACTTGACCTGATTACGCAAAATTTCTCAATCCTGGTCGGCAGCGGCACCGGGCCTATCACTTCGGCGCCTGATTTAATGGCAGTGTCGATAATCTGCCCGACTGACTGGTCGACCAGCCTGTGATCGTATCCCCGCAATTTAATTCTTATCTTCTGCTTGGTCATTTACCTACCCTTTGATTTAGCTAACATTTCTTCACGTATATTGGCGGGCACTTCACTGTACTGCTGGAATTCCATCGAAGAAGTAGCCCTGCCCTGTGTCAGCGACCTTAATGTAGTTGCATAGCCGAAAGATTCCGCCAGCGGTATAAAGCAGTGGATAACGCAGGTCTCGCCGTGCGTTTCAATTCCCTGTATCTGCCCACGCCTCGAATTCAAGTCTCCGATGACTTCACCCATAAAAGAGGACGGCGTAACGCATTCAAGGCGCATAATGGGTTCCAGGATAACCGGCTTGGCTTTGGTGACACCCTCTTTGAGGGCTATCGAACCGGCCATCTTGAATGCCATCTCCGATGAATCGACGTCGTGTTCACTGCCGTCGAATACCGATACCTTAATATCGACAAGCGGGTATCCGCTCACACCGCCGGTGTCAAGCGCTTCACGCACACCTGCTTCGATAGCCGGTATGTACTGCCTTGAGATATCGCCGCCACGGACGGCGTTAACAAATATAAATCCGCTGTTGCGCTCTCCCGGCTCGATCTTCAGCCAGCAGTGTCCGTATTGCCCGTGGCCGCCCGTCTGCCGGATGAAGCGGCCTTCAGCCTCGACCGGGATGGTAATGGTTTCCTTATATGCTACCTGCGGATTCCCTACGCTGACCTGCACTCCGAACTCCCTCATCATACGGTCGATAAGGACCTCAAGGTGCAATTCACCCATGCCCGATATAATCGTCTGGCCGGTCTCCTCGTTGGTTCGGATCTTGAAAGTCGGGTCCTCTTCGGCCAGCTTCCCCATGGCATCGCCTAATTTATCCTGGTCAGCCTTGCTCTTGGGCTCAACCGCCATGGAGATCACCGGCTCGGGAAACTTTATATCCTCCAGCAAGACAGACTGCCCTGCCCCGCAGAGCGTGTCACCTGTGAAGGTGTTCTTCAGGCCGAGGGTCGCGGCGATGCACCCGGTATCCACCTCGTCTATCTCCTCCCGCTTATTAGCATGCATGAGGAGCAGCCGTCCCAGCCTTTCCCTGTTTTGCCTGCTGGCATTGTATATCTGGGCCCCTACCTTGATGCTGCCCGAGTATACCCTGAAATAGACCAGTCTGCCGACAAAAGGATCGGACACTACTTTAAATGCCAGAGCTGTAAAGGGAGCATCATCACTGGCCGGGCGCGTTACTTCCTCGCCGGTTTCGGTATCCATAACCTTGAGCGGCGGCTTATCCAGCGGTGAAGGCAGGTAATCTACGACGGCATCCAGCACCAGCTGGATACCTTTATTGCGCAGCGCGCTGCCGCACACGATAGGCACGATCCTGTTTGCGATCGTAAGCCGTCTGAGTGCTGCCTTGATATCCTCTTCACTTATCCCGCGGTTATCGACATATTTGAGCATAAGCTGGTCGTCTTGCTCCGCCAGCTTCTCGATCATATCGTGCCTGGCCTGTTCTACCATTTCTCTCAAATCCAGCGGGATTTCGATTTC
>JAPLHJ010000038.1 GCA_026389675.1 Chloroflexota bacterium
AGGCTGCGACGCCGCCGAACTGCATGGCGCGCACGGCTACCTGATCGCCCAATTTATGTCCGCCTATGCCAACAGGCGCACTGATGAGTACGGCGGGGGTTTTGACGGCTTTGTACGCTTCCCGCTGGAGATAGTCAAAAGGACGCGCGAACTGGTCGGGCCGGACTTCCCGATGCTCTTCCGCATCAGCGCCGACGAGGCTGTGCCGCTGGGACGTACCGTGCCCGAGAGCATCGAGGTTATGAAAAAGCTGGTAGCAGCCGGCATAAATGCCGTGGACGTCTCCATCGGGGTATATGAGTCAGCCCAGTATACCAGCGCGCCGCCCGATATGCCGCAGGGCTTCAACGCGGAGACTTCACTGAAATTCAAGCAGGCCTTCAACGTACCGGTGCTGGTAGCGGGCCGCATCAATGCGCCGTCCGTGGCAGCGGATATCATCAGGTCGGGCAAGGCTGACATAGTGCACATCGGCAGGCAGTCGCTCAGCGACCCCGAATGGCCGAACAAGGTCAGGCAAGATAAGGAGAGCGAGATCGTCAAATGCCTCTCCTGCAACGAAGCCTGCATCGAGGGGCTGGCCATCTGGATGAGGCCTTCCATCACCTGCGTTCAGAACCTCGCCTGTGGCAGGGAGGAGTTGTACGCCCGGCCTAAGGCCGCGAAACCAAAGAAGGTGCTGGTGGCGGGCGGAGGCCCCGGAGGACTGGAGGCCGCGCGCACGGCGGCCCTGCGAGGACATAAAGTAACTCTGTATGAGAAAGAAGGTTACCTCGGCGGGCAGACCAAACTGACCTCAATCCCGCCCGGCAAGGAGGTCTACCAGGAGGTGGCAAGGTCCCGCATAGCTGCTCTCAAGAAGCTGGGCGTGGATATACACTGCGGGCAGCGGCTGACCGCGGACATGGTCAGACAGATCAAGCCTGATGTACTGATAATCGCCACCGGCTCTGAACCGGCCATACCCAATATACCCGGCGTGAACGGCAAGAACGTGATGAGCGCGCGCAAAGCCCTGTGCTTCAGCGAAATCGGCGACAACGTGCTCGTCATCGGCGGAGGCCTGGTCGGCTGCGAAACAGCCGACTACCTGGCCGGCCAGGGTAAGAACGTCACCATCGTGGAAATGCTTAAATACACCGCCCACGATATCGGCCCGGCCGCGCGTTTCTTCCTGCGCAAACGCCTCAAAGAGAAGCAGGTGAAAATCATCACACAGGCCACCGTCAAATCAATTGCCTCCGAAGCTGTTACCATCGATTCTCCGGGCGGAGAGCAGAAGCTCGGCCCTTTCGACACCATCGTGCTGGCAGCCGGGGCTACCGCCGTGAACGACCTCGAAGCACAGGTTAAAGGACTGGTTCCCGAGGTTTACGTTATCGGCGACGCGGCTAAGCCGGGGAAGATCCTGGCCGCGGTGGAAAAGGGCGCCGAGGTAGCGCTCGCGCTGTAATCTTGCATTCCTCGCAGTAAGTGCTAAAATATTCGGCCAGATAACCGAAAGGATGAAAACAACAAATGGAATTTTCCGTACAACCTGTAAAAATACAGAATGAAGAAGGCCGGTGGTTCATGGTGGTCAGCCGCGTTGAGGGCGGCTACCTGGCGCGTGACAGCGTAACCAGCGACCTGGTTTACATGAAGCACAGCGACATAGCCGGCAGGGAAGAGGCCGCGCCGGGCAGTTGCTAAAACATTTAAGGCTTGCCGCTCAGCTGCGCTGAATACGCATTTCCACAGCATTATTGCCCTGTAAAATTTGACACAAAGGCAACCCGCTGATATATTTATACGGTTATTGTTATTCACAGGAAAGAGGAAATGAGCAATTCATACGCTATAGTCGCCACTGGCGGCAAACAATTCAGGGTCAGGACCAGCCAGGTCATCAACGTCGAGCTCCTGCCAGTCGAAAAGGGCAAGGACGTTGAGTTGAGCCCGGTACTGATGATTGCCGACGGTGAAGAAGTTATCATCGGCACACCGGCAATCGAGGGAGCCAAGGTCATCGCTACCTGCATCGAGCAGGGCAAGTGCCGCAAAATAATAGTTTTCCGCTATAAGAACAAGGTTCGCGAACGCAGGAAGACCGGCCACAGGCAACCTTATACCAGGCTATTGATAAAAGAGATTGTCAAGCCGGGTGGCAAGGTTACCAAAAAGACCGCCAAAGCTAAGGCCGCCAGCGGAGGTGACAACTAATGGCACATAAAAAAGGCGGCGGCAGCACACGCGGCGGCCGCGACAGCAATCCTAAACGGCTGGGGGTCAAGCGCTACGGCGGGGAAGCTGTGCGCGCCGGCACCATCATCGTCAGGCAGCGCGGCACCAGGATACATCCGGGTACCAATGTAGGCTGCGGCAGGGACTACACGCTCTTTGCCACAATAGATGGCCTGGTCACATTTGAGCCCCACGCCAAGAACAAGAAAAAGGTCAGTGTTTACCCGGGACAAACATCATGAAAGAGAAAATTCATCCAAAGTATTACACCGATGCCAAGGTGACCTGCTCGTGCGGCAATACCTTTACCACGGGCTCCACCAGGCAGACCCTCAGGGTCGAGCTTTGCAATAAATGCCACCCCTTCTTCACCGGCGAGCAAAAGATTATCGATACGGCCGGCCGCGTTGAGCGCTTCAACAAGAAGTACAAGCGGGAGAAAAAGGAACAGTAGCCTCACTTCGCACTACCAAAAGGGGCGGGCAAATCGGCCGCCCCTTTTTTTTACCGGATGAATAAAGATAAGCCTTTTTACTATGGCGGGCAAGCATTGATGGGTGGCGTGATGATACGTGGCCGCAACAGCCTGGCCATAGCTGTGCGAAAAATGGATGGCAGCATCGACGTCAGCAGCCGCCCCCTGGCGACCCTCTATAAAGGCAAATGGCGGGAAATACCATTTATCAGGGGCATCATCGCCCTCATCGAGGCCGTCGTCCTGGGCACAGGCGCCCTGATGTACTCAGCCCAGGTATCCACTGAGACAGAGCAGGATAAAATCACCCCGGGCATGATCTGGGGAAGCGTGGCGCTGGGAGTGGCGCTGGCGGTCGCCCTGTTCTTTGTGCTACCCCTGCTGGCGGCGCGGCTGCTGGATCCTTTCATCTCCTCGGCATTCGTCAGTAACCTTTTTGAAGGAATTATACGCATAATATTTTTCATCGTTTACCTTGCGCTAATCGGCCGCATGAAGGACATTCACGAGATATTCGCTTATCACGGAGCCGAGCATATGTCGGTCAACGCCTACGAGGCCGGTGTGCCCCTCGAGGTAGGTCCGGTCAGGCATTATTCCACCGCCCACACACGCTGCGGCACCAGTTTCCTGCTGGTGGTGCTTGTACTTTCCATACTGGTCTTCGCCCTGCTCGGCCGCCCCAATATCTGGATCAGCATAATGTCACGTATACTGCTTATTCCCGCCATCGCCGCTATCAGCTACGAACTGATCAAGTTCGAGGCCGCCTACAGCGGCAACCGCTTCATCCACTGGCTGTTGCTGCCCGGCCTCTGGCTGCAGGCTATGACCACGCGTCATCCGGACGACAGCCAGCTCGAAGTGGCCATCCAGGCCATGAAAAAGGCCCTTGAGACCGATGGGGTTATACCGGCGCAAACCCTAACCCCCGCAACTTGATCGGCAAGCGCTGCCGACCGCTTCTTCTATGCATGGGTATGTACTGGTCAACGAATTTGACCCCAATTTTATACAGGTGTTAGAATACCCCGCGGCTTTGATTCAGAGTCTCCACATAATAATTTCTGGAGGATAACACCTATGTCAGACACTAATCAGCCCCTGCTGGGGAAAATAGCGCTGGTCACAGGCGCCGGCGGCGGCATCGGCAAGGCGACCGTGCTCAAGCTGGCCGAGGCCGGGGCGGATATACTTATGTGCGATAAGAAGACCGATGACCTGCCGGGACTGTCGGAGGAAGTGGTAAAAAAGGGCAGGAAGGCGGTATGGACGGGTACGGATATGGGCGCGATGGACGATGTTAACAAGCTTGTCGAAAAAGCCAAGGTGGATTTCGGCAAGATCGATATCCTGGTGAACTGTGCCGCGGTCAGCCCGTTCTTCGGCCCGGTGCTGCAGGCTGACGAGAGGCTGTGGGACAAGATCATGTCGGTCAACCTCAAAGGCCCCTTCTTCCTCAGCCTGGGCATAGCCAAACTGATGATCGAACAAAAGCTGCCCTGCAATATCATTAACCTTGCATCGGCGGGCGGTATGAGGCCAGACCCCATGCTGGCTGTTTACGCCATCGGCAAGGCCGGCATGATACATATGACCAGGATGCTGGCCACCGAACTGGGCCCCCATAAAATCAGGTGCAATTCCATCTCACCCTCCTTTATTCGCACACGCTTTTCCAAGCCTATCTGGGGATTCCCCGAGATACTGGACTGGGCGGTCAAGCAGATACCGATGGGGCGCATCGGTGAACCCGAGGAAATTGCCAATGTGGTCTTGTTCCTGGCATCCGACGCGTCGAGCTATGTCAACAGCGAAAACATCGTGGTGACCGGCGGCATGTACGCCGGCTAAGCAGTAATAAATAATTAAGGAAGGCAAGGCCAATGGATGTTTTACTTAAAGGCAAGGTGGCGCTGGTAACCGGCGCCAGCCGCGGTATCGGGAGGGCTATCGCCCTGGAGATGGCCAAATCAGGCGCTGATGTGGTTATCGCCAGCCGCAAGCAGGCCGACCTGGAGAAGGTCGCGGACGAGATCAGGGCGCTGGGCAGGAAGTCACTCGTGGTGGCAGCCCATGTCGGGCGCATGGAGGACATAACCAACCTGGTCAAGAAGGCCAGGGCGGAGTTCGGCAAGATCGATATCCTGGTCAATAACGCGGGCACTAACCCCACCATGGATGCGGCCATCGATGCTTCCGAGCGCGCCTGGGACTCACTCATGAACCTCAACCTCAAAGGACTCTTTTTCCTCAGCCAGGCTGTAGCCAGGGTAATGCGTGAACACGGGGGAGGCGTCATTATAAATATCTCCTCGGCGGCAGGAGTTACACCGGATATCCTACCCATCTATTCCATCAGCAAGGCAGCTGTCAATATGGCTACAAGGGTCATGGCCAAGGAATGGGCGCAGTTCGGCGTCAGGGCCAATACGCTTTCACCGGGAGAGACCAGGACGGTATTCAGCGAAGCGCTGTGGGGAAACCCCGAGATTCTCAAGCACATCCTTGAACGGACACCTCTCAAGCGAATTGCTGAACCTGAAGAGATGGCGCATGCAGCGGTCTTCCTGGCATCCGATAAATCGGGCTTTATCACGGGACAGAACCTTGTCGTCGATGGCGGTATGACGATATAAATAAATGAAATCAGAAATCAGGAGGCGTTATGATCACATCAAGTGAATATAAAAAAAGGCTGAGCAAGATGCGGCGCAACCTCTACAACAACGGCAAGCTGATAGACCGCGAACATAAACACAACCAGGGAGCGGTCAATATCATCGCCAAGACCTATGATATGATAACCGACCCCGAGCTCAAGCAGTACGAAGACCTGCTCACCGCTACCTCGCACCTGACGGGTGAGAAAATAAACCGCTTCAACCACGTGCACCGCAGCATGCAGGACCTGCTGGCCAAGCAGCGCATGACCAGGCTGGCCTCACACCAGGTGGGCGGCTGCATAGCCCGCTGCATGGGCATCGATTCCACCAACGCCCTCTCCGTCATCACCTACCTCACCGATCAAAAATACGGCACGGAATACCATAAGAGGTTCGAGAACTGGCTGAGGGATTTCCAGACCAATGACCGCACCTCCTGCTGCGCGCAAACTGATGTCAAGGGCAACCGCCCCTGGAGGCCCCACGAGCAGAAAGACCTCGACCTTTACGTCCGTGTGGTGGAAAAGAAGAGCGACGGCATAGTGGTGCGGGGAGCCAAGGTGCATAACTCCTATGCGCCGGCGGTGGAGCAGATAAACGTTATCCCCACCCGGGCGCTCACCAAGGAGGAGGGAGACTGGGCTGTAGCTTTCACCATCCCGTCCGATGCAGAAGGTGTCAAACAGATAGTCAGCTTCTCCATGCCCGACTACCCCGATAACTATAGCGGGCCGGGTCCCTGGGGTGGCGCAGACTCCATGAC
>JAPLHJ010000096.1 GCA_026389675.1 Chloroflexota bacterium
GTATCTTTCTTCCGAGCGTGCAAGCGCTTCTTCAAGTTGCTTGCGCTCGGTAATGTCGCGGCTGACTGACCGAAAACCGATAATCTCGCCCTGCTCGTTTTCCCGCACGGAAATCGAGGATTCAACTAATATCACACTGCCGTCTTTGCGGAGTATTCCGTGGGCGAAGCCTATATTTGGGATTCCCGTATTGAATACCTGATTGAAAGCAATAAATAGGGGCTTGATATCATCAGGCGGGGTAGTAAACCGGTAGCTCTGCCCCACCATTTCTTCCCATGAATAACCCAGGTTGAGGCACACAGAATCGTTTACGAAAGTGAAATTGCCGGCGAGGTCCACTTCGTAATAAGAGTCATACATCTTCTCCAGGATGGTGCGGTATGTTTTTTCAGAGTGTGCAAGGGCCTCTTCCAGCCGCTTGCGCTCGGTGATGTCCACGAAGCTCCCCAGCGCTGCCTTCTGTCCCATATATCCGATCGGAGAGACCTTTTCCATGACCCACATGATCTCGCCGTCCTTCTTGATAAACCTGTATTCGTAAGGCCTGGGGCCAAGGCGGCTCTTCAGATTCCTGATTGCTTTCTTTCTGACCGCCGGCCTGTCCTGCGGCAGTACTAATTTGAGGGAGCGCATACCGATTAATTCTTCACGTGAATAACCGGTCAATTTCGCTAAGAAAGGGTTTACGTAAACAAATTTCTTGGACTGGACGATGTAAACACCGCTTTCGACAGCATCTACAAGATCCCTGCTCAGAGCTACATAATCTACCTGCCCCGACATCCTGCCCCTGCCCTTATTTTGCTTTGACTTTGATGGCATAGTTTACCTGCGAGACAAAGTACCACCCCGATAACGCGCTTACAGTATAAAATACATCATGCAGAATTGCCAACCGACCGGGGCTTCGCTGGTATTACTGTATCCTTTGCTGAAAAGAGCAAATATTTTTACAGGTTGAATCCAGCGATTCTACACTCCTTTGTAGCTTGGCTTTCTCTTCTCCAGAAATGCCGTGGCGCCTTCCTTCTGGTCTTCTGTGCCAAAGCAGAGTGCGAAAATTTCGCGCTCGCACTCAAGGCCGACGGTCAGCGAGGTGTCCAGCGACCTGTTGACGGCAATTTTCGCCAGCTTCAGAATGGCGGGACTGTTCTTCAAGAAGTCGCCAACCATTTTGTCCGTAGCTTCCACCAGCTTGTCTCTCGAAACGACCTGGTTGACTAACCCCATTGCCAGGGCCTCCGCCGCTGAGATGAAGCGTCCGCTAAAGATAAGTTCCTTTGCTCTCTTCTCGCCGATCAGCCGCGGTAGTATCTGGGTGCCACCACCGCCCGGTATGACCCCGATCCTGATTTCCGGCTGGCCGAACTGCGCTGAATCGACAGCAATCACGCAGTCGCAAGCCAGCACTATCTCACAACCACCGCCCAATGCCAGACCGTTAACTGCAGCAATCACCGGCTTCGGAATAGCGCGTATCATATTGTAAGGCCTTTTCACCCACTTAAGCTTGATGACATCGGTAGGATGCATTTTGGGAAACTCGCTAATATCAGCGCCTGCGCTGAAAGCGCGATCGCCGGCCCCCGTGATGACCACAGCGTGGACATCATCGTCCCTTCCGACGGTCTCCAGCGCTTCCACCAACTCGTTGCGCAGCAGATCGTTCTGGGCATTGAGCACCTCAGGCCGGTTCAAGGTTATCCACGTTGCATGGCCCTTCTTCTCAAAGAGAATCGTTTTCAATTCAGGCATGGTTATCTCTCCTTCGACGTAATGTTGCTATCTAATCACAAAGCAGCCAAAATAAAAAAAACGGTTCCTACAGCTTGGAGAATATCTCCTCATAGAAGGCGTACATCCCTTTCTTGCCCACTCCGCCGGTATAGCCGGCCCGCACCATCATCCTGATCATGGGATGCAGCTTCCCTTTCTCGGAACCGAGCTCTCTAATTGCGTCTTCTTCTGACGATGCCCTGATGCCCCAGCTTCCGGTCATGTCCGAAAGCTCAAGCGGACCCATGGGCAGGTTGTAGCCCAATTTAAGTGCTTTATCGATGTCCTGTGGAGAGGCGACCCTCTCCCAGACCATCTGGATCGCTTCATTTGAGAGTCCTCTGTAAGCGCGATTGGCCAGGAAGCCATAGCTGAAGTCCTGGCAAACCACCGGCTCCTTACCCAGCTTGATCGACATAGCTTTCACGACCTCTATGGTCTCGGGAGCAGTCCTGGCTCCCTTCACAACCTCCACCAGCTTCATCATGGCAACGGGGTTAAAGAAGTGCATGCCTGCTACCTTCTCTGGTTTCCTGGTAGCTGATGCCATCTCCGTTATGTTAAGCATTGACGTGTTGGAGGTCAGTATCACGTCCGGCCGAGTCACCTCATCAAGCTTCTTGAAAATGTCCTTTTTGAGCGCCAAGTTTTCAATGACTGCTTCAATCACGTAGTCGGCCCCTTTGGCCACTTCTTCAACTGCCTTTTTGTCGTCCGTCGACATCTTGCCCTTGGCAACGAAGTACTTCTCAAGCCTGCCGTCAATGGCTGCTATACCTTTGTTAGCAAGCTCCAAACTAATATCCATGATATTGACCTTGTAGCCGCCAATGCGCACCAGCGACTCGGTTATCTGGTTGCCCATGTTGCCCGCGCCCAGGACTGCAACTGTGCCAATTTTATTAATTGTGTTCTCGGTATTCACTTGGAAACTCTCCTTGCGTTTTTAGTCAGGCGATTGATATAATCGCCATAAATTATACTACGTTGCAGCACCCTTTTCCCCACCAGGCGCCATGATTCGGCAGGATTTCTGATTGCGATTTCTCAGTCAGTGAATTCTACTATACAGGGAGGAAAAAAATGGACTTCGATCTGTCTGAAGAGCAGAAGATGCTCGAGGCTGCCATTCACGATTTTGCCGAAAAGGAGGTCGCCCCGCTCGTGGAGGAAGCGGAGAAGACCTGCATTTTTCCGCTCAAGCTGTTTCCCCAGATGGGTGACCTGGGTTACCTTTGTCTCAGTTATTCACCGGAATACGGCGCCGCCGGCATGGGCAAGCTGGGTGAATGCATAGCGGTGGAGGAGGTGGCCTACTATTCCGTTGGGTTTGCGGCCGCCACGATGGTGCAGGGAGGAATAGGCACCGCTGCCATTTACAAGCACGGCACCGAGGAGCAGAAGCAGAAGTACCTGGTCCCTGCCATCAAAGGACGCAAGATTGCCTCTTTCGGCCTCACGGAGCCCAACGCCGGGTCGGATGCAGCGGCGCTTCAGACCACCGCCACAAAGAAGGACGGTAAGTATTATCTCAACGGGACAAAGATTTTCATAACCAATGGCACTGTCTGCGACTTCGTGGTCGTAGCCGCCTACACGGACAAGAACAAGGGACCGCGTGGCGGAATGAGCCTGTTCGTAGTGGAAGGGAACTCGCCTGGGTTCACGCGTAACAAGCTGCATAAGTTTTGCTCTCGCTCCAGCGAGACAGCCGAACTCATATTTGAGGACTGCGCAGTCCCTGCCGCCAACTTGATCGGCGAGGAAGGCCGGGGCTTCTCCTACGTGATCGAATCGCTTATGGGGGGAAGGATCTCACACGCAGCGCGCAGCCTGGGTTTGGCACGTGCCGCCTTCGATAATGCTCTGTCATATGCCAACGACCGCGTCCAGTTCGGCCAGACTATCGGCAGCTTCCAGGCCAACGCCTTCAAACTGGCGCGTATGGCCATGGAGATCAATGCTGCCAGGTGGATGATCTACCAGGCCGCATGGCTATACGATCAGGGCAAACCGCATACAAAGGAGGCAGCCATGGCCAAGCTGTTTGCCAGCGAGGCGGCCATCCATACCTCTACTGAGGCCCTGCAGATAAACGGAGGTTATGGCCTGATGGACGATTCCATAGCACAACGCTACTTCAGGGATGCACGGTTGGGGACTGTTACCGAGGGCACATCGGAGATACAACTGCGCGTGATCGCGCGTGAAATAGGTGTGAAGTAGTCA
>JAPLHJ010000101.1 GCA_026389675.1 Chloroflexota bacterium
ATCGTGGGTGTGACACAGGACAAATTCTTCGGGCCGCTCATCATGTTCGGCCTGGGCGGTATTTACACCGAACTGTTCAAAGACGTGGATTTCAGGATACACCCGCTGACGGACTATGACGCCAGAGAAATGCTGGCATCGTTCAAGGCCCATAAGTTATTGTACGGCTGGCGGGGCGCGCCGCCCTCGGATACCGCGGCTATCGAAGACCTGTTGCTCAGGGTTTCGGCCATGATCGAGGATATACCCGAAATACAGGAGCTTGACCTCAACCCGCTGATAGCCATGCAGGAAGGGCAGGGTTGCGCGGTCGCGGACGCCAGGATATCCATCTCCCCGGTTTCGGTATAATATAGAAGTAAGGCCCTTTCAGGCTATTAATAGTGGAGTGCATCGATGACGGCGGAACTGGACGGTAAAAGCTTCGAGAAATACTCGATAAGCGTGGCCCTCAAGGACGGCTCGAGTCTGCATTTGAGGCCAATAAAGATGTCTGACGAAGAGAGGCTGCTGGCGCTTTTCAGCCGCATGAGTAAGCAGACTATTTACCTGCGCTTCCATCACGTACTGACGCACATGTCCAGGGAGGAGGCGCGCCGCTTCTGCACGGTTGACTACGTGGATACTTTCGCGCTGGTGGGAACGCTGGGCGAGGGACCGGAGGAACGCATCATAGCGGTAGGCCGCTACGCGCGGCAGCCGGGCGCCAACCGGGCGCAGATCGCCTTCGAAGTTGAGGACAAGTACCAGGGACTGGGCATCGGCACACACCTGCTGGACCAGCTTGCTTATACAGCGCGTGACAAGGGCATCACCATGTTCGAGGCCGAGGTGCTGGCCGAGAATAAGGACATGATGAACGTGCTCATTAACAGCGGCTTCAACATGCAGCGCCAATACCAGGGCACAACTTACATAGGCATCATGGATCTCGCCCCCACTGACGTGGTCGAGCAGAAATCGTCTGAACGCGAGAAGTTCACCTCAATAGCATCATTGCGTGCCTTCCTCAACCCTAAATCGGTGGCGGTGATCGGCGCCTCGCGCCGGCCCAACACTATCGGCAACTTCGTCTTCCGCAACCTTATCCAGCAGGACTTCAAGGGAGTAGTCTACCCGGTCAACCCCAACGCCGAGGTGATAGCCGCCGTCAAAGCCTACCCGTCCATCCTGGACATCCCCGGCGACATAGACCTGGCCATCATCAGCATACCTGCCGACAAGGTACAGCAGGTGGTTGAGGAATGCGCCCACAAGGGCGTCAGGGGCGTGGTGGTGCTCACATCGGGCTTTTCCGATATCGGCGCGGACGGGATGGAACGGCAGAACAAGCTCGTCAATACCATCCGCAGCTACGGAATGCGCATGCTGGGACCTAACTGCATGGGCATGATCAACACCAACCCCGAAATAAACTTGAACGCCACTTTCTCGGCTGTTGTGCCGCCACCCGGCAACATCGCCTTCGCGACGCAGAGTGGCGTCCTCGGCTCAGCCATTTTAATGTACGCAACCAACCTCAATATCGGCCTCTCCACCTTCGTCAGCATCGGCAATCGCGCGGATGTCTCCAGCAACGAACTACTGCAATATTGGGAGGACGACCCCGATACCGACGTAGTGCTGCTCTATCTTGAATCGTTCGGCAACCCGCGGAAGTTCACACGCATCGCGCGCAGCATCACGGCCAAAAAGCCGGTAGTTGCGGTGACCAGCAACCGCACACCGTTACAAGTGAGGGTCAGCAACTCGCAGACCGGCTCTATGGCTACCGACGAGGCCGCCACCGAGGCGCTCTTCAAGCAGGCGGGCATCTTGAGGGCCGATACGCTGGAAGACCTATTCGATACCGGCAGCCTTCTGGCTAATCAACCCCTGCCGCTGGGCAACAGGGTAGCCATTATCTCCAACGCCGGCGGACCTGCACTGCTCACCGCAGATGCCTGCAAGGCGCGGGGACTGGAGATACCCGTCCTGTCCTCAAATACTACAGATCAGCTTAAGGCGCTGCTGTCCCCACGTGCCAACTCCTCCAACCCCATCGATATGTCACCGGAATTTGCCATCCCTCAATACCGGGACGCGCTGAAGCTGCTACTCACCGACGAGAACGTTGATATAGTAGTGGTTATCTTCATACCGCCCATCTTGAAGCTATCAGAGGAATTCGCGGCCATCATCAGGGAGGTCGCTCCGCTCTTCCGCGAGCGCGGCAAACCCCTGGTTACCTCGTTCTTGGGGTTAAGGGGCGCACGCATCGAGCTCGGCTCCAGGGAAAACAGGTACGTACCTTCTTTCGCCTTCCCCGAGTCGACTGCCGGCGCGCTCTCGCGCGCGCTGGAATTCAGCCAGCGGCTGAGAAAGCCGACCGGCAAGATCCCCGAATTCTCAGATATTAATAAGGAAAAGGCCGAAGGCATCATCCAATCGGCTCTGGCAAAAGCAGGCAAAAACCAGGTTTGGCTCGATGCTGAATCCATCCTCGGCCTGCTCGATTGCTACGGCATAAGGTTCGTCACTCTCAAGCTGGCAAAAACGCCTTCTGAAGCATCAGCCGCCGCTGAAGAGGTGGGGTGCCCGGTTGCCGTGAAGATACTATCCTCCACCATCTCGCAAAAGACGGATGTGGAAGGCGTGGTACTCGACTGCCGGAGCCGCGGCGAGGTAGAGAAGGCTTTCGTCCGCATTAGCGACAACCTGCAACGTATCGGCAAGCCGGAGGATATGCAGGGCGTCATCATCCAGAAAATGGTGCAGGGCGGCATCGAGGTCATAGTCGGCGTCACCCAGCATCCCGCCTTCGGCCCGCTCATCATGTTCGGCCTGGGCGGGATATACGCGGAGCTTTTTAAGGACGTGACCTTCAGCATTCACCCGCTAACGGATTTAGACGCGCACGATATGGTCAGAGCGGTCAAGGCCTACCAGTTGCTGGAGGGGTGGAGGGGTTCAAAGAGGGCGGATATACCATCAATTGAGGATCTGCTGCTGCGGATCTCGGCGCTGGTGGAAAACCATCCGCAGGTACTCGAGATGGACCTCAACCCGGTCAAGGTATTGAACGATGGAGACGGCTACCTGGTGGTTGATGGCCGCATACTGGTCAGTGCCGACGCCGAGTGAATGCCTCGTATTGTAGGCGCATAAGTTTCAGATAGAGGAGGCGACCCATGCCGCGTAAAAAAAGAGCCGCACTGATCACCTGGTCAATCATAGCGGGTCTGCTGATCGTGCTGCTGGCAGCCTATGCCATTCCCAAACTCGAATTGATCGGCAGGCAGACCGACCACAAAGTGTACGTGGCATTCGGCTTCCATGGCAACCTCTACCATTCCTACCGTGTCGATACAAACGATGAGGCCGGCTTCGGTAAAGATATCCGGGTCATGCGCAAGATCATCAGTACTCTGGATGAGAAAAATAGCAGGGGAATCCCAGTAAAAGGCGTCTGGGATATCGAGAATCTCTTTTCCCTGCAGGAACAGCTTCCCCGCTACGCGCCCGATATCATCAGCAACCTGCAGCGCCGCGTGAAGGAAAATGGCGACGAGGTGATCCTGATGTCCTATAACAACGCCCTTTCATCGGCATTGACCGAGGACGAATTCAGGGACTCAGTCAAACGCGCTATTACCAATGATAAGGGCAGCGGACTGCAGGATCTCTTTGGCACATGGGGGCATTACGTGCGGCCGCAGGAGATGATGACCACGCCGGGCAATTTTAGGCTTTACAAGGAACTTGGTGTGGAGGGAGTGGTGCTTTATTACAGCGCTATCACCTTCGACGCCTTCCGCGTCTTCGGGCGCGAACTCACTCTGGAAGAGGCGCACAACCCACTGATTTATCTAAATAAAAATACAGGTGAAGAAATCACCATTATCCCGGCTTATAACCACGGCGATATGGCCGAGAATATCGGCATCCGCCAGTGGGTCTCCATGCTCCACCGCGAGCAGCTTAAAGGCAATATACAGAACGATGTCCTGCTCTTCCTCAATACGGACGCCGACGACGATTACTGGTATGGCTATAAGCTGCCATCATACCTATCATGGCTGCCCAACACCGGCGGCTTGAACCAGCTCGTAGACAGCATCTCCGACCTCGATTACGTAGGTTTCACCACTTTGACCGGATATATGAAAAATCACAAGCCGGTGGGCACTATCAGCTTCGGGCAAGATACTGCGGACGGCAGCTTCGATGGTTATTCAAGCTGGGCTGAAAAGGCTTACAGCACCGATTACTGGTCAGGAGTAGCCTATGACCGCCAGACACAAAGCATAGTTAACCAGATTTACAATCTGACCGGCTCCGAGATACCATCCGGTATGCAGGATCTTCTCAACCAGGCATACGAACTGAGGATGCGCCTGATGTCCACTACCAATTTCGGGTTGGCCACGCCCTTCCTGGCAAGCTCACGGGAGCGAGTGGTTGAATCTATTATCAGCGACCTTACGACTGATTCTGCATCCGCCCGCGAAACGGCCAAGGCGGCGGCCCGGGTCTACCTGGAACAGAATCCGCCGCCCGAGGCATCGCCCCCGGGATTTGAAAAGATAGGCTCCTTCATGCTGGTGAGGCAATCACCCGCTACCAGTTCAGCATATGGAGAGTTTGTGGACCTCAGCCTGTCCGGACGGGTACCCGGAAATAATTTCTTCTATATATCCGGACGGGACGGCAAACCCATACCCGCCCCACTGGTCTCACTGGATAGATGCGAGTCAACCGTGACTACTTCGCTTAGATTGTATATTCCGGCAGGTCAGAGGTTGACCGATGGAGTTTACAACCTCTACAGCGGGCCGTCCCTTAAAGATAAAACTGCCACAGCCTGCACTCCCCTTAAGCTGACCAACGGCCTGATCTCGGTCGAGCTTAATGATAAAGGACAGATAGTCGATGTCACTTCCGGCGGCATCCGCCGCCTTGAGGCGGGCAGTTTCTTGCCCGGTATCAGCTACGGCGGTAAATGGTACAGGCCGGATAGGTTAGAAACCAGCGTGGAAAGCGATGGCTCGAATGGGGTCGCGGCACTGCGGCTGACGGGCAACTTCGGTCTACCTACTGAGGGAACCGATAACGGCACGGTTGATTACCGCTTGATGCTGGTCGAAGACGTACCGGCCATCTTCGTAGATGCAAATGTGACCTATCCCGATACGCCGCGCAACGATATTTTCAAGCCTGACAACGCCGCCCTGGCGCGCCGCTACGATTCCAACTGGCAGGAAACCGCGCCTGCCGAAATAAATTTCGCACAGGGCGCCACCAAAGAAGTACCCTTCAAGGTGATAAAGCGCAACTTTCTGGGAGTGGAATCTGACTATTTGATCGATTATTTCAAGGTTTCCGCCCAGAATCTGGACCTGGCCAATGTTAACAACCACATTACCGCCGAGTACGTGGCGGTGGCAGGCGAGAAAGGCGGACTGGCAATAGCCATGGATACTTCGCGTATGTCCAACTTCGCTTTCTGCCCTCTGAAAGTCAACTACGACCCGGCCAGCGGGTTCAGCCTGAAGCTCAACCCCTTCGGCAGCTATTTCGGCAAGCAGTATATCCAGCCCACCTGGGGCTACGGCGATGGCTATCTAATGGCGCTTTACACTGGCGATCAGTACAAGACTTCAGCCTGTACTTACAGCGGGTACACGTCGAATTTCTCCCTGATGGTAAGCTTCTTTGACGGGAGGGACCTGCCTGCAAATATACATGATGGGCTGATATCCTATGCCCATCCCCCTTATACTGTCACATCAAACATGCTGGGATGCCCGGGCATAGCAGCCGACCTTGAGACACCGCAGGGATTCCTGGCAACTTACGGCAATGGCAGCGTGTATTTCCACTGGGAGAAACCGAAGGCGGATGCCGCTTCTTACCACGTGTACTGCGGCACGGATAAGGCCAAGCTCAGCCAGATGTACGTGCAAGACGGCAATGCATCTACACTCGCTGTGTCGGAGTTCACCGGCGGTGCAATGTTTGCTCCGGGGACCACTTATTATGCTGCGATTGCCGCAGTGGACAGTAACGGCAAGGAAACCGCCATATCGGATACGGTGAGCTTCAAACCCGAGGGTAGCGAACCTAAGGGCATGAGTGTGCCCATGGAAGTGCAGGCCAGGATACTCCTCCACACGATTATGTCATATTTCAATTAAAATTTGAGCGGGCTCGTTCCATATTATCTTCTAAAGGATGGATAGAATACTATGAAAAAATGGCTTATCGCTGTTATCTCAGTACTGCTGTTGTTGGCGGTGATAGTTTCACTTGCCATGTGGAATGCCAATGGCAACCTGATCGATTTAATCGCCGGCCAATCCCAGCCGGAGCCGAAAACACTGCAAACTGATATTAGTTTCAAAGGAGCGGAAGCCGGCCAAACGTACACGGCACAGGTCAGCGTCGATACCGGTGTCCCGGTCAATATAGTTTCCAAAGAGTATATATCATTTGCTATTGATTCCTCGCAGGTAGTTGGCGGCAAGTGGTGGAACCCGGCAGCCAGCGGCGCGGAATCCGGTTCCGGCACCGTGCATGCGCCGGTCTTCAATTTCAACCAGCCACGGCTCGACACAATGGCACAGGCGCTGGCCCCGGCCTACCTGCGCATCGGCGGCTCCGAGGCAGACAAGATTTATTACGCGATGCAGGACACATCTGACTTCCAGCCCAATGCGCCGCCAAGGTATAAATCGGTCATGACCGCCAAACAGTGGGACAACGTGAATGGCTTTGCCACCCGCAACGGGCTGCAACTGGTATTCACACTTAACGCCGGCCCAGCCTCCAGGAAGGCAGATGGAAGCTGGGATGGCACAAATGCGACCGAGTTGCTCAAATACACTGCGGAACACGGCTACCGTGTCGCACTCTGGGAGCTGGGCAACGAATTGAATATCTTCTGGTTCGTCCACGGGCTCAAGGCCCAGATCTCTCCCCAACAATACGATAAAGACCTGTCGGCCGCCCGTGCGCTGGTCAAGCAATACATGCCGTCCTCACGCTTCGCCGGGCAGGGTAGCGCTTTCTGGCCGCTGCTGGGCGAGCCGCTGTCATTATTCTACGGCTATATGCCCCAGTATCTGGCAAGGTCTAACGACAAAATAGACCTGGTATCGTGGCACTATTACCCACAGCAATCCAGGCGGGGCCCGATTGCCACGAGGCGCGCTTTCCCGTCTCGCCTGCTCGACCCCAAAAACTTGGATGAAGCCAAACACTGGGCGGATCAAATCAAGCAGTGGCGCGACCGCTACGCGCCGGGCAAACCTATCTGGTTAGGAGAAACCGGCAATGCCCAGTTCGGAGGCGAGCCGGGGCTTTCGGATGTTTACCTGGGCGGTCTGTGGTGGATGGACCAGCTCGGTCTACTGGCCCGCGCCGGCCATGATACCGTTGTGCGCCAGAGCCTTACCGGCATGAATTACGGCATGATAGATGATTCAGACCTTGCACCTAGGCCGGACTACTGGAACTCGCTGCTCTGGAAACACCTGATGGGCACGCGGGTCTACGAGGTTAAGGTCAGTGGAGACCCGTCCGGAAAATTGCGCGCCTATGCGCATAGCGGCGCAGGCGATGACCCGGGCTCGTTGACCATCCTGCTCATCAACCTCGACCACCAGCGCAGCGCCGCCGTCTCTCTCCCCGCCATCAAGAGCAGTAGCAGCCAGATTTATGAGTTCACGACGCCGGATATCTTCGGCAAAGAGGTCCTGCTGAACGGCAGCGAACTCAAATTCGCCCCCGATGGCGGCCTGCCTGTAATACATGGCCGGCAGCAGCCGGAAGCAGGTGTCCCCAATATCACGCTCAACCCGCTTTCATATTGTTTCGTCACGTCTAAACAATAGTGAGTTCCACAGAGTCCCGGCGATCGGCCAACGCAAAGACGCGATAGGCTACGGGCACATCTAACCGTGTGAACACTGCTATTTCAGGTCCTGGATAATAGAACGGGCGATCATTGCCCATACCATGGGGTCCCCGCTGGCGCCGTTGTGCACCACGATTGCATTGTGGCCGGGGCTGATGTAGATAATCTGACCTCCCGGGCTCCCTGTAGCAGACCATGGGGTCCCCGCTGGCGCCGTTGTGCACCACGATTGCATTGTGGCCGGGGCTGATGTAGATAATCTGACCTCCCGGGCTCCCTGTAGCAGCGTAGTCGTACGTTCCATCCTGGTTAACAATGCCCCACCAGTGATACTTGTAATATCCGCCCGCATTCTTCCAGTCCCGGTCGTTCATCCATGGCCTCCTGTCGTTGGGATCAGGCGAAGTCGCCTCTTTAACCCAACCCGCAGGCAATATTTGCCTGCCTTCCCACCTGCCCTCATTCAGGAAAAGACGTCCGAACTTGGCGAAATCGATGGAGCGCGCGTTGAAACCGCTGGCGGCCTGCTCAAAACCGTCCTGCTCGCTGTCCAGGCTCCAGGAAGCGGAAAATTCCATCCCGAGCTGTCTCCACAGCTTCTCCTCAGTGTATGCAGATATAGTCTTATGGCTGGTGCGCTCTATAATCATGCCTTCTAAAAGCGGGTAATAATCATCGTAGAGGAAATAAGCGCCGACCGGTTCTTTCCCTGCCCTCAGATTCAGGACGTGAGCTCTCGAATTGGGCATATAGTACATTAAGGCCTCATCATAGAATGGCTGGGCCAGTATGAAGGCATCGCGCGGCAACAAGGTAAAGGCAATACCGGAATTCATCACCAGCAGATCCCTTATAGTCATGGCATCCAACCCGCGGCCTTTAAGCTCAGGCAGGTATGTAATCAGGGTGTCGTTTATACTGTGTATATAACCATCCTGCACGGCCAGGCCCACAAGCGTTGAAGTTATCGACTTGGCCATAGAGAAAGACCTGTTGATTGAATCGCGCTGGTAACCATTCAGGTACTTTTCATAGAGAATTGTGTCATCTTTGATAACGATAAAAGCTGTCGAGTCCGACTGGGCCAAATAGGGTTCAAAGTCAATTGTTGTAGAATTGCCCAAAGGATATGTGTAAGTTACTTTGCCGAGCTGGAGCGGTTGCGCTGCGGTCTTGAAATTGAAGACAGGCGGCTGGTTTTCAACAGCACGCGACGGGAATACCCTCTTATAGTCCTGGATCGTGGCCTCGTTATAAACCAGGACGCGGTAGGCATAAACCGGACCGTACATAATGGCAATGGTTGCTAACAGTCCCAGGAACAACACCAGCGGCACACCTATAATGACTGAGACCCCGATTAAAACGCCTTTTTTCTGCTTTTCAGATAATCCGGGCATCACGAACCTCCTTTTGCTGATCCGTTTCGAACGGATATTCCCTTCTAATCTACCATGCAGAGGTTATAGCATCAAATATGAGCAACTCATGTTTCAATTTGTTCACCAAGAGATTATTATGAGAAGAGTACTGTGGCATGGACTTTTCATTAGGAGGCGAATAATTGTTAGGACTCGTCTTACTCTACTCAGGTTCAATTATCGTGTTAATCTGGGGTGCCGCCCATTTATTCCCCACGAGAACTATAGTCCGTGGTTTTGGCTCTATTTCGGAAGATAACCGGAAAATCATCACCATGGAATGGATGGCTGAGGGTGTGGCCATGATCTATATGGGAATTTTGGCGGTACTGGTTACTGCGATTGCAGGCAGGGCCGGGACCGCTTCAACCGTGGTTTACCTTTCTACAGCAATCACTCTCATCGTCATGGCAATACTGGGTTGGCTGACGTATGCGCGCACACCGATAATTCCCATGAAACTCTGCCCATGGATACAGACGTTATCAGCCCTGCTATTGCTTGCCGGAACTGTTTATTAAACCTGCCCGTTAATACGTCGAGACGTTCAGTTCTTCCATTTTGCCGGTGACCATGAAGACCACGCGTTCGCAGATGTTGGTCACGCGGTCGCCCGTGCGCTCCAGATTGTGCCCCACCCAGATCAGCCTGGTAGCCCGCGTGATAGTTCGCGGGTCTTCTATCATGAAGGTTAACAGCTCCCTGAAAACCTGGTCGTAGAGGTTGTCGACCTCATCGTCTTCCAGCACGATTTTCCGTGCAACTTCCGCGTCGTGAGAAATGAATGCATTCAAGCTGCGGTGCAGCATATCTATAACTTTATCGTTCATGCGCGGCAGATCGATGAGCGGCTTTAAAGGTGGTTCATCCCCTATCATCAGCGCAATCTTGGCGTTGCCCGCGGCATGGTCACCCATCCTCTCAAGGTCGGTGACAATGGACAGGATAGTTAATAGTATTCTAAGATCGCTGGCCATTGGCGACTGGCATGACATGGTATCCAGCAGCCTTTCCTCTATCTCAAAGCGCTTCTTATTCACCTTGCTGTCTTCATCAATCACCTGTTTAGCCAGTTCAAGGTCGCGTGTTTTCAAAGCCCTCATGGAATTCTCCAGCGCTTTTTCGATCATGCTGCCTATGACCAGCACCTCGTCCTGCATCTCGCGAAGATTCCCCTGGTAAGCTTCCCTCGGCATGTTCAAACCTCCTTTAACCGAAACGCCCGGTAATATAATCTTCAGTCCTTTTGTCTTTCGGAACCGTGAATACCTCCCTGGTACGTGAATATTCTATCAGTTCACCCAGCAGCAAAAAGCCCGTCCAGTCCGACACTCGCGCCGCCTGCTGCATGTTATGGGTGACGATTACCACGGTATAGTCCTTCTTAATCTCGAGCATAAGCTCCTCTATCTTAAGGGTAGAGATAGGGTCAAGCGCCGAACAAGGCTCATCCATCAGTATGATCTCAGGCTCGATGGCGATGGCCCGGGCGATGCACAGGCGCTGCTGCTGTCCGCCGGAGAGTGATGCGCCCGGCTGGTCGAGCTTGTCTCTAACCTCATCCCACAGGGCAGCCTTCCTCAGGCTACGCTCGACAACGTCCTGCAGGTCACTGCGCCTGCTCCAGAAACGTGTCAGGGTTATACCTGAAGCAACATTGTTGAAGATGGACATGGTAGGAAACACGCTGGCCCTCTGAAAAACCATGCCTACGCGGCGGCGAATATCGACGGGGTCGACATCCGACGCATAGATATCCTGGCCATCCATGAGAACCTGTCCCGCCACCTTTCCCCCTCCCGCTACCTCGTGCATGCGGTTGAGGCAACGGATAAAAGTGGACTTGCCGCAGCCGGATGGCCCAATAAGGGCTGTAACGGCCTGTTTGCCTATGCCCATGCTGATATCATTGATTATTTTCCTGCTACCGTACCAGGCGCTCAGTTCCTCAACTTTAATAATGCACCTGGGCGGCTCATGCAGGGCCACCTTTCTTTCGGGAGTTCCCGAACCGGCAATTGTTTTGGGTAAGTCGATCATCATTGCGGTATTTCCTTTAATTCATTTTCAGGGGAAATCATTGCTTCCTTCGACTGCTGACCAAGCGCACTACAATGTTTATGCCCAACACCAGTATCACCAGCAAGAAGGCTGCAGCCCAGGCCTGCTTTTGCCAGTCGCTATAGGGAGAGAGGGCATAGCGGTATATTTGTAAAGGCAACGCCCCGATAGGAACGGTTAAACCCTGCACACCGAAAGCGCTGCCCAGGGCAGTGAATATCAGCGGCGCAGTTTCCCCGGCGACCCGCGCGACGGCCAGCATTATGCCTGTGACTATACCTGTCGTGGCACCCGGTATAATTACACCCAAAATCATGCGCCAGCGGCTGATGCCCAGGGCTAAAGCCGCTTCACGTTGGGAACCGGGCACCAGGCGCAGTGACTCCTCGGCCGTGCGCGCCACCACGGGGATCATGATGATGGCCAGGGCAACGCCGGCAGAGAGCGCAGAGTATGAGTGCATAGGGCGAACAAGCAGTGCATAGGCGAAAACACCTACAATGATCGACGGCACGCCGGCCAGTATATCAGCCGCAAAGCGAATGGCCGAGGCCATCTTTGGCCCTGCGAACTCGGCCAGGAATATGCCTGCCAGTAGCCCGATGGGCAGGGCGATGACTGAGGCAAGCCCCACCAGTATAAAGGTGCCGAAGATCTCATCACGCATCCCTCCTCCTGACTCACCCACCGGTTTGGCTGCCTGCGTTATGAAATCCAGATTAAAGTAAGTGATGCCATTGATGACCGTATATCCAAGTATCAGGATAAGAAATATTATGGTTATAGCTGCCGCGCAGCCGCACAGGACGAGCATCAGCCTGTTGAACCACCTGCGCTGCAAATACCCTTCGGTCCTGTTCATTCACCTCCTCCAATGACAGATATGCTTCGCCATACCAGCAGGCGTGCGATTATATTGACCAGCAATGTGATACCGAAAAGCACCAGCGCCAGCTCTATCAGGCTGCCGATATACAGATCACCCGAGGCCTCACTGAACTCGCTGGCCACTTTGCTGGCGATGGTAACACCCGGCGAGAACAACGATGGTGTCAGATTATAAGAGTTGCCGATAACCATGGTTACCGCCATGGTCTCACCCAGGGCACGACCCAACCCGAGGATTACCGCACCGATCAGTCCCGAACGGCAATAAGGCAGCACCGCCCCGGTTATCATCTCCCAGCGCGTGGATCCCAGGGCCAGCATAGCTTCTCGCTGGGTTACCGGTACAGCGCGCATGACGTCGCGGCTGACGGCCGTAATAATCGGGATCACCATGATAGCCAGGATAATTCCCGCGGAGAGAAAGCCAACACCGAACGGCGGCCCCCGGAAAAACGGCAAAAAACCCAGGCTGCTGCCCAGCCACTTCTCAAGTGGATCTCTAATGAACGGCACCATTACGAACAATCCCCACAAGCCGATTATCACGCTCGGTATGGCCGCCAGCATCTCAATAAGAAATGAACATGGCCTGCACAGCCATTCAGGAGCCAGTTCACTTAAGAAGACGGCTGAACCAATACTCACTGGCACGGCGATGATAAGGCCAATGAGCGAACTCAGTAGCGTTCCGTAAACAGCGGGCAGCGCACCAAATTCTTCTCTAACTGGATCCCATGATACACTGGTAAGGAAGGAGAGCCCAAACTTTTGAACCGCCGGCCAGGCGTCGATATTCAGCGCAATAAGCAACCCAATAAGAATCAACACTATCAACAGTGCAAAAAAAAGCGATAGCCTTGAAAAGATACTATCGCCTATACGTGGCCGGGCTGCCGCCGCTTTATCCCGTGAACCTGGCAGAAGTATCGTCGCTTGTTCGCTCTTATTCATCATCTAAGGTTATTTATTATAACTGGATTAAAACGGGAATGAAGGGATTGTTGCCGGTTATCCACTTGTTCAGCGACTGATTAAAGGTTGTCCCTGGTACTTTATCGAGAGTACCTCGTTCTCCGCTTTGGACACAACCGGGGCTGCCAGGCTGGCGTAGGTCAGCGCCTCGGTATACTTCTGCCCGTCGTGTATCGCCCACCACAACATCTTAACCAGGGGCTCGCCTTTAACTTTATCCTTCTGGTTAACATATACCAGCAGCCATGTAAATCCGACAATGGGATAGGCGTCCGGATTAGATGAGTTGGTCAGCATTACTTTCATATCGTCGGGAAGGGTTACGCCTTCGGCTGCCATAGTTGTCGCCGCCAGGGCCGGCTCAATGAAATTGCCGGCAGCGTTCTTAAGCTTTGCCCAGGCCAGTTTGTTCTGTTTGGCATAGGCCAGCTCTACGTAGCCGATGGAGTTGGGGATTTGCTGTACCTGCCCGGCTACACCGGCATTGCCCTGTCCACCGATATCACCCGGCCACTTAACCGATGTTGCATTGCCAACCTGTTGGCTCCACTCCGGGCTGACCTTGGAGAGGTAGTTAGTGAAGATGTAGGTGGTGCCGGAGCCATCCGAGCGGAATACAACCGCTATCGCAGCATCAGGCAATTTCAGGTCGGGATTGAGGGCAACGATCGCCGGATCATTCCATCTGGTGATTTTTTTCAGGTAAATGCCGGCCAGCATGTCACCGGCAAGCTTGAGTTGACCCGAACCCATATCCGCCAAATTGTATATGATCGCCACAGAGCCACTGGTCATCGGTATGTGCAGGATAGGTCCGCTCTTTGATCCGGCTTTGGTTAGCTGAGCTTCAGTCATTATGCCGTCGCTGGCACCGAAATCAACCGTGCCTTCCGTGATCTGGCTGATGCCGCCACCTGAGCCGATGGGCTGGTAATTAACTTTTACACCTGTAAGTTTGTTATATTCGTCGAACCATTTAGTATACAGTGGAGCTGGGAAGGTGGCTCCCGCGCCGGTCAGATTCACAGTCCCGGCCGGCGCCGTGGCCGAGTTTGAGGGTGCGCTGCAGCCGGTAAGCAGGGCACTCCCAACCAGTATCAGGGCAAGCGTGCTAATCCATTCTCTACCTTGTTTACGCATGTTATTCACTCCTTATTTGTCAGCAGTTAAGCATAAAACAAACGCTCGCAGCATTACAAATGCTGCGAGCGTTCGGATTGCAAATAATTTGCCTTGTCAGGCCAGGTAGTCTATCAGCTTGCGGCTCCGACTGGGGTGCCGCAGCTTGGCCAGGGCTTCCTTCTCGATTTGCCTGATGCGTTCACGGGTAAGTCCAAACTCGGTGCCAACCTCTTTCAAGGTCAGTCCCTGCTCGTTATCCAGCCCGTAGCGCATTTCTATGATCCGCCTCTCCCGGTCGAGGATCCGTATGATGTCAGAAGTTTTCTCAACCAGCGCACGGAACCGCTCCTCACTCTCATTCAGTGCGAT
>JAPLHJ010000046.1 GCA_026389675.1 Chloroflexota bacterium
CCACCGGAACTACTATCCCGCTGCTTTAATGATGCGTGGCAGGCTTGCACAGTTGAACGATAACGTCTTATTATTTAGTCAGGCTGAAGAAAAGATTGCCACGCTTCGCTCGCAATGACTCAACTACCATGTCATTGCGAGGAGTGGAGCGACGAAGCAATCCTGCAAAAGCGATGCACGGCTGATTAAGCACAGAAAAATTATGAGAAAAGTTAAAATACTCTTCACGGAAATACACAGGCCGGAATACCACGATAAAAACCCGTTCCGCGAAGGCTTCGAATGGGGCAAGAAGGTGGTGCTCGACCTGTGCGTTGACATCGACCTCGATGAGATGTTCAATATATATATAGAGAATCCCGAGGCAAGGGTGCGTAAAGGCAGGGTCATCAAATTCAGCGAATTCGCCATGGAATACCTGGAACAGGAGCAGGTCAGACAGAGGCAGGAGCATGATGATATCGGCGGCAATTCACCATGCAGCCCTGAATCATAAATAAAAGGAGGCAGCGGAAACAATGGAAGACTACGAAAAACTCGGCGTATTTTATCTTGGCAGGGAATACGACCTGCGCAACAAAAAATCAGGAGAACACCTGATCCTTTACGATTCCAAGGACCTGGTCACCCACGGCGTCTGCGTGGGCATGACCGGCAGCGGGAAGACCGGTCTGTGCATCGCCATACTGGAAGAAGCGGCCATGGACGGCATACCGGCCATTATCATCGACCCCAAGGGTGACCTGGCCGATATGCTGCTTACCTTCCCCCAGCTACGCCCCGAAGATTTCGCGCCCTGGGTCAACGAGGATGACGCCCGCAGGAAGGGCCTTTCTACTCCTGACTTCGCGGCCAAGCAGGCTGACCTCTGGAAAACCGGCCTGGCCTCCTGGGGCGAGAGCGGCGACCGCATCGCCAAGCTCAAACAGGCGGCCGACTTCGTAATCTATACCCCGGGCAGCACCGCTGGCCTACCAATATCCATCTTGAAATCTTTCGCCGCTCCACCACCGGCATTGCTGGAGGACAGTGAACTGCTGCGCGACCGCATAACCTCCACTGTGACCAGCCTGCTCGGATTGGTGGGCAAGGATGCCGATCCCATCAAGAGCAAGGAACATATATTGATCTCCACCATCTTAGACAGCGCCTGGAAGCAGGGTATCGACCTGGACCTCGCGGCGCTCATCCAGCAGATACAAACTCCCCCGGTCACTAAAATCGGTGTGATCGACCTCGACTCCTTCTACCCGGCCAAGGACCGTTTTGAGCTGGCCATGCTGATAAACAATCTGCTGGCCGCGCCCGGCTTCAATGCCTGGCTGGAGGGAGAGGCGCTGGATATCGGCCAGATACTCCACAATACCGCCGGCAAGCCCAGGATGGCCATTTTCTCCATCGCCCATCTCGGAGACGCCGAGCGCATGTTCTTCGTGTCGCTGCTGCTCAACCAGGTGCTGGCCTGGATGCGCCAACTGCCGGGCACCACCAGTTTGAGAGCCATGCTCTATATGGACGAGATATTCGGTTATTTCCCGCCGGTGGCCACACCACCCTCCAAGCTGCCGTTGCTCACCCTACTCAAGCAGGCACGCGCCTTCGGCGTGGGCATATTGCTGGCCACACAGAACCCCGTTGATCTCGATTACAAGGGGCTCTCCAATACCGGCACATGGCTACTGGGACGCCTGCAGACCGAGCGCGACAAGGCACGCGTGCTGGACGGGCTGGAGGGCGCAGCAGCCACGCAGGGCGCCAAATTCGACCGCCAGGCCATGGAGCAAACGCTAGCCGGTTTAGGCAACCGCATCTTCCTGATGAATAATGTCCACCAAGATGCCCCGGTCGTCCTGGAAACCCGCTGGGCCATGTCCTACCTCTGCGGCCCACTCACGCGTAACCAGATTAAAATTCTTATGGACCCGATAAAGGCCCAGATGCCGAAACAGACCACTGCGGCAGCAGCTTCATATACACAACCTGCGGCAGCGGCACCTCAATCCACACCGTCAGCACAGGCAGGGCGCGCCGCGCCGGCTCCAGTTCAGAGCGCAGCGCAACCTATGCTTCCCCCGGAAGTACAGCAATACTTCGTGCCGATAAGAGGCAGCCAGGGAGGCGGCCTGATCTATAAGCCAGCCGTGCTGGGATCGGCGCAGGTACATTTCATGGATGCCAAGACGGGCATTGATACACAGGAAGATACCGCTGTAATGACCGATATAACCGACGACCCGGTTCCGGTTAACTGGGACAACGCCAAGGATGCCGGTTTCAGCATAAGCGATCTCGAAAAGACACCGCGCGCACAGGCACAGTTCGGCTCTCTGCCCTCTGTTGCCAGCAAGGCACGCAGCTATGACCAGTGGGGCAAGGACCTCACCACCTATCTCTACGGCAGCCGCAAATATGAGTTGTTGCGAAGCCCCACCTACAAGCAGTTCTCCAAGCCGGGCGAGTCCGAGCGCGATTTCCGCATAAGACTGGCCCAGAATGTCCGGGAGCAACGCGACGAAATGACGAATAAGCTGCGGCAGAAATACCAGGCTAAACTAGCTTCGCTTGAAGAGCAGGTGCGCACGGCGCAGCTGGCAGTTGACCGCGAGGCTGCGCAGGAGAAGCAGCAGACCATGCAAACCGTGATTTCCGTCGGGTCCACCCTACTGGGCGCTTTCATGGGCGGGAAAGGGCTCTCTGCCAGCACGGTAGGACGCGCCGCTACAGCAGCCAAGAGTGCCGGCCGCATCCTGCAACAAAAAGGGGATGTGGACCGTGCCAAGGAGACGGTGTCTGCCCACCAGCAACAGCTTGATGAGATAGAAGCCGAGTTCAAGGCCGAAACCGACCAGCTTGCGGCAAAGGGTGACCCGGCCACCGAACAGCTCGACACGATATCCATCAGGCCGGCCAAAAAAGATATACAGGTGCGCTTCGTGGGATTGGCATGGCTGCCTTACTGGCAGGCACAGGACGGAAAAGCTACGCCGGCATGGCAATAACGGTAAGCCAGGCGTTGAAAATTTAATACAGCCGCGGCTGTTGCGAGGATAGGCCGTAGAAAGGGTATTTTAATCTGCTACAGTACGGTTCTTAGCCGGCCGCGCAGGTACCATCCCGCCGCAAGACCGAAGAGCAGTCCACCCAGGTGTCCCTGCCAGGATACGCCGGGTATGAAAGCGAGTATCAGGAAACCTATGAGTATCGCTACCCAGAGCGGCATCGGTACGGGTATGGGGAAGATAAATACCTTGATCATAGGTACCAGTACCGCCAGCGCACCGCCCAGAGCGAATATGGCGCCGGAAGCGCCGATGGTGTAGGACATGGGGTTAGATAGCAGCAGCACGGCCAGCGCGGAGAGCAAACCGCCGCCGAAATATATCCAGAGGAAGGTCCGCGTCCCGGTTATCCGGTTGAGGAAACTACCGTAAAAATAGAGGGTAACCATATTGGCCAGCAGGTGCATGAAATCCATGTGAGTGAACATGCTGGTCAGGATAGTCCAGGGTTCGGTCATCACCGTGGTCCGTGAGAGTGCCAGGTATTGTACAATGCTGCCGCCGGCAAAAGCGGCAAAGTTGATGGCCAGGTAGACCACAATATTGATTATTATCAGGACGATGACGGGGATCAGATCCCCTTCGCCCGACCTGTATCTTACACTCGACATTTATCGTACCTCGCAATATTTGAAATAATAGCCTCTTGCGCACCGGCAATCAAGCGCGGTCAGGCCAGTGCGAAATAGACCTGGCCCTCTTCCGTGTACCTTGTCACCACCCCGTCATTCTCAAGGTAATGCAGGTGTGCGATAGTCTCGCCGACTGCGAAAAATTTCTGCGCTATGGGAAACTGCTCCCAGTCACTGCATTCGATCTTCCATGTGATATACGGCGCTACCTCGTAGGCCGTCATATCGCCCTCCTGCAAAGCAGCTATACACTCATTCAGCCTGTGGCGGTGGTGCTTTTTCAATTCTTCGATGCGCTCCAGGTGGTTGTGCCAGGGACTCCTGTGCGCGGGCAGGACGCTGGTCACCTCCAAGCCGCTGACCTTATCCAGGCTGGCTAAGTAGGAGCGCAGCGCGTCTTTCATCTCGGGCCAGTATGAGATATTAGGGGTTATGTCAAAAAGTATGTGGTCACCCGAAAAAAGCAGCTTCTTGGTGGAATCATACAGGCACATGTGGCCCGGCGAATGCCCGGGTGTTTCGATGCATTGAAGCTTGTAATCGCCTACTTCGATTACCTGCCCGTCATCTACCGGCGTAATCTCCACCATGCGCCTGGGGCTGTAAAGCACGCCCGGGTGCTTGGCCATCGACTCCCTTAAAACAGATTCGGGAAAGCCGTTCTCGACGAAAACGTGCAGGAATTCCCCCCAGTGGGCAGCGCCTTTGACGATGCCGGTTTCAACCCTGTTGAAATAACATAGGGAAGTGTCGGTGGCCAGGTCTCCCGTCAGGCCGAAATGGTCGGCATGCAGGTGCGTGATAAACAGGTCAGTCCTATGCAGGTCTACGGACAGTTCTTTGAGCGCGGGGAAAAGCACTGCCTTGCACTCCTCGCGGTTCATCCCTGTATCTATAATCAGGTTCCTCTCACTGCCCTTGATAACATAGCAGTTGATAGACTTTAACGGGTTCTTGGGCAGGGGCAGTTCAATTTTGTAGAGTCCGGGTAAAATATTTTCTGTCATGGCCGTCCTTTAAACAAGAATTTATTAATTATACTTTGCTTTGGGCGGATTGGCATTTTTTCAGATATAGCTCCGCCTGCCGTTTGAAGTGACATGCGGTGACGCGCTATCTAAAGTATAATACTGGAAAAGCACTGAGGAAGCGGAGGTATGACCATGAAGAAATACCTGGTTGCTACCGTATTTATACTGGGACTGGTGGCCCTGCTGTGGCTGCCCGCGGCCTGTACGCTGATGAAAAAATCTTCGTCCAGTTCAAGCGGCAGCGCAGCAACCGGTTCTGAGCCGCTTACCAGCAACTGGAAAATGAGCAGGGTCAGCATTGAACCGGCTTTCCCCTCTGCCATCCCCGGCTTTGTGGTCGACCAGATTATCCCTAAAAACCCTACCTGGACCGTAGCTTTATCAGGCAACCAGTTAAAGCCCAGCTATGATGGCCGGGCGACCTGGTTTAATGCTCTGGGTCTCAGCGTAAATGTCAAGACTCCTTCGGTCAACGAGAGCTCAGACAAGAGGTCGGTTACACTCAGCGGGGGAGGGACCATCCAGGCCGACAAGCTACCGGGTCCGCTGGCGCTGCTTGGCGGAGTATCCAACCTGGTCATCAATTACACCGACAACATCGTTGTTACTCTGACATCCCAGGATCAGATCAACGCCACAATCACTTATAGTGCTTCAGGTAACTACTCAGGCACAAAGGGACCCGACAGCTTTAACAATTCTGCCACGGTAAAATATACGGGTACGAGGAAATAAGTATTAAACTGTTATTGCGAGGCCCACGCAATGGCACAAATATAAGCTATGGATATCAGCACAGGTATAGCCGACCTTGACAACCTGCTGCAGGGATTGCTGCCGGGCGATAACATCGTCTGGCAGATTGACGACCTGGACGACTACGCATTTTTTGCTGGCAAGTTCGCCCGGGAAGCCATCGACAAGAAACTGGAATGCATCTACTTCAGGTTCGCCTCGCATCCCCCCATTTTACCGGCTCTGAACGGCCTGACGGTCATCAACATTGACCCGTCGCCCGGCTTCGATTTCTTCGCCGGGGAGGTACACAATACCATCCGGGATTGCAACCGGGATGCGCGCATTATTTTCGACAATCTCTCCTCGCTGGTAACCACCTGGGCCACCGATGAACTGCTTGCCAATTACTTCATGGTTACCTGCCCGTATATCTTTGAGCTGGGCCCGATAGCTTATTTCGCCCTGACCCGCGGCAGCCACCTGCATTCGGCTGTCGCGCGCATACGCGACACAACCCAGATATTGATCGATGTATACCATGCCAGGAACTCCACCTACATACATCCCATCAAGGTCTGGAACCGCTATTCTTCGCAGATGTTCCTGCCGCATATAGTTTCAGATGACGGATGGCAGCCGGTCTCCATCAGCGGTGAGGCAGCCGCGGTATCCACCACGGCGCTCAAGCAGCCGCTCAGCAGCTCTATCACATCGGGCGCGCCCTGGGAGGTGGTCTATGACAGGTTGCTGATGCACCGCCATGTCGGCAACACCGGTATAAGCTATACGCCGGAGATAGCCTCGTTAAAGCACGAATTGATATGCATGATGATCGGCGACCACCCCTCTTTCAACAGGCTGGCGGACGAATACTTTACCATTGACGACCTGATCAGTGTAAGGAACCGGTTGATCGGCACCGGCCGTATAGGCGGCAAGGCCGCCGGCATGCTGCTGTCGCGCAGGATACTGCTCAGCAGCAATGGCGAATATGATTTTTCAAAGGTACTGGAGGCGCACGACTCCTTTTATATAGGGTCGGACGTCTTTTTTACCTTCCTGGTAAAGAATAACCTCTTTCAATTACGCATGCAACTCACGCGCGATTCACAGATCAGCCACGAGGAGTTCGATGAGGTTGAGCGCCGCTTCCTGGAAGGTCAATTCCCCGATGAGATTGTAGAGCAATTCCGCGATATGCTGGACTATTTCGGCCAGGCGCCAATCATCGTCCGTTCCAGCAGCCTGCTGGAGGACCGCTTCGGCAATGCCTTCGCCGGCAAGTACCGCAGCGAGTTCTGCGCCAACCAGGGCAGTCCCGAGGAACGCGCGCAAGCCTTTCTGCACGCAGTCAAGCTTGTCTATGCCAGCGCCATCAATCCCGACGCGCTATCCTACCGGCACAAGCAGGGACTGGGTGAAAACGACGAGCAGATGGCAATACTGGTGCAGCGTGTCTCGGGCATGCCTTACAAGGAATATTTCTTCCCGCCCCTGGCGGGTGTAGCTTTCTCCCGCAACCTTTATGCCTGGAGCAGCCGCATCGACCCCAATAAAGGCATGATACGCCTGGTATTCGGGTTAGGCACGCATGCCGTTAACCGCGTAGGAGGCGATTACACCCGTATTGTAGCGGTCAGCCATCCGCAACTCAGGCCTGAAGCCGGTACCAGGATCATTAAATATTCACAGCATACGGCCGATGTTTTGGATCTCGGCAGCAACAGTTTTGAATCGGCACCCATTGCTGACCTGCTGGCGGACTGCGATTATCCCGACCTCAATCTCATTGCTTCACTGGTTGTGGACGGTTACACCCAGGAGATGGTCAGCGCCTGCCCCCGTGGACAGGCCGACCACCTGGTACTGACTTTCAATAATTTTATCAACAGGACGCCCTTTATCAAATACATGGATGCCATGCTTGGCCGGCTGGAAGAGGCCTACCAGCAGCCGGTGGACACCGAATTTACGGCGCGCATTGATCCGGAAGGCAACATCAAGATCAACCTGCTGCAATGCCGGTCACTCCGCCTGCCCGGCACTGCAGGCCACGTGGAATTCCCTGTGCATATACCTTCCGACCGCGTGCTGTTTACCTCCAACCGCTTCATCAGCGGCGGGGCGGTACACAACATTAAATATATCCTCTATATCGACCCTGATAAATACGCGGCTATTGAGTCGGAAGAGGTCAAAAGGTCCCTGGGCAGGGCCGTCGGCCGCATTAACCGTCACCCTGCCATAGCCGGCAGCAAGATCATCATGATGGGACCCGGACGTTGGGGCAGCAGCAATATCAACCTGGGCGTTAACGTGGGATATGCCGATATCGATAACACCTCGGTGCTGGTGGAGATGGCGCGGGAGGACAAAGGCCATGTTCCGGAGGTTTCCTATGGCACCCACTTCTTCCAGGACCTGGTGGAAGCGGGCATTTTGTACCTGCCGGTCTATCCCTCCGACCCCGAATCAAAATTCAATGAGAAGTTTTTTAGCGGAACAGCCAATGTGCTGGCAGAACTGACGCCAGAGGTAGCTGAATATTCTGAAATAATCGACCTCATTGATATCACCCGCAGTTCTGATGGCATGTATGCTCATTTGCTGGCCGATCCCTCGGTTCACAGGGCTGTCTGCTTCCTGGATATCTGCTGCACCTGATGTAGCATCCCCGTTTTGATAAGACCATAATCACTGTTTAGCACGGTTCACCGTATCACTACTCTTCGTCCTGTTGACAGACATTATTTTTCCTGATATGATTCGGCAATCGGTTGCCGTTATCCATATTAATATGGCATTTGAAACGCAGGACGTAGAGAGAAAAACCTATTCCATCCTCAGGGTTCTGGCCAATTCGGCCGAACCGCTGGGCTCCATTGTCATCGCGCGCCTGCTCAAGCAGCTGGGTATTGAACTGGGAGAGAGGGCCATTCGCTACCATCTCAAGCTGATGGATGAACAGGGTTTGACTAATTTGGTTGGCCGCCGGGATGGCCGCGTTATAACCAGCCTGGGACTGAAGGAACTCAAGCACGGCCTGGTCAAAGACAAAGTGGGCTTTGCCATTTCGCGCATCGAACTACTGGCCTTCCGCACCACTTTCGACCTGGAAACACGCGCCGGCCTTATCCCGGTGAATATATCGATGATCCGGAAGCAGGACCTGCAAAAAGCGCTGCGCCTGATGAAACCCGTCATCTCGTCGCACCTTTGCGTGAGCAGCCTGGTGGTAGCCGGCAGGCCGGGCGAAAAGGTTGGTGACCTGATTGTACCTGAGGGCAAGGTTGTCATCGGCACAGTCTGCAGCATAGTAGTCAACGGCACGCTGCTCAAGGCCGGCGTGCCCATGAATTCCAAGTTCGGCGGGCTGCTGCAAATGTCCGAGGGCAAACCACTGCGCTTCGTGGAATTGATTAGTTATGAGGGGTGCTCGCTGGACCCCTCCGAGATTTTCATCAAAGCCGGGATGACTTCGGTCGGCCAGGCGGCCAGGAGCGGCAACGGCAATATACTGGCCAATTTCCGCGAGGTACCGTCAATGTGCCGGCCCTTAGCGCATGACGTAATCGGCAAACTTGCCCGGGCTAAATTGAACGGGGTATTGCTGGTCGGAAACGTCAGCGAGCCAATCTGTGAGATACCCATGGAGCTCAACCGTGTGGGGATGATATTGATCGGCGGGCTTAACCCCATCGCGGCTGTCGCCGAGGCTGGCATCGAGGTTGAATCACATGCCATGAGCACAGTGGTTGACTACAAGGAATTCGTTGACTTTGAGGAGTTGATGGAATGAAGAGCGGGGTATCCATCACTTGGGGATAAGGGACGGCTGAAAGGGAAGGACACCACGGTAAACCCGATTCCAAAAAAGGTTACCCTAAATTTTATATATAAAGAGGAGGAAAAATGACCCAGATCAACCCATTCGAAACCGTTAGAAAGCAGGTAGACAAGTGTGCGCGCATCATGAAATTGGACCCGGACGTAACCGATGTCCTCAAAAACCCGATGCGCGAGCTCCACGTATCCCTGCCCGTCCGCATGGACAACGGCACCGTCAAGGTTTTCCATGGTTACCGCGTTCAATACAATGATGCCAAGGGCCCGACCAAGGGCGGAATACGCTTCCACCCGGATGAGACCATTGATACTGTACGGGCGCTGGCCGCCTGGATGACCTGGAAATGCGCCCTTATGGACCTGCCGCTGGGCGGCGGCAAGGGCGGCATCATCTGCAATCCCAAGGAATTTTCCGAAGGGGAACTTGAGCGGCTCAGCAGGGCTTATGCCCGCGCCGTTTACCAGTTCATCGGCCCGGAAAGGGATGTGCCCGCTCCCGACGTTTATACCACACCCCAGATAATGGCCTGGATCATGGATGAATACTCGGCCATGGCCGGCAAGTCGCAGTTCGGCGTCATCACCGGCAAACCCCTGGCGCTGGGCGGTTCACTGGGACGAGGCGATGCCACGGCCAAGGGCGGCATGTACTGCATCCGCGAGGCAGCCAAAGAACTGAAAATCGACCTTTCCAAGGCTACTTTCGCCGTCCAGGGTTACGGCAACGCCGGATACTATGCTGCCAAGCTGGCCAAGGAAATGTTCGGTTCGAAGATAGTGGCGGTCTGCGACAGCCAGGGCGGCTGCTACTGTAAAACCGGCATCGATGCCGACGAAGCCATGAAGGTCAAAACCAAGACCACCTCGGTCTGCAACCTCAAAGTCGGCGATAAAATTTCCAGCGAAGATATCCTTGAACTTGACGTGGATATTCTAATCCCGTCGGCCATGGAAAACGTCATCACCGAGAAGAACGTGGCCAATATCAAGGCCAAGATGATCGTCGAGCTTGCCAACGGCCCCACCACACCTGAAGCGGACGAGATTCTCTACAAAAAGGGCGTGCATGTCATACCGGACTTCCTGGCTAATGCCGGCGGTGTGACCGTTTCCTACTTCGAGATGGTGCAGAACTTCAACATGTACTACTGGACAGAGAAAGAGGTTTACGAGCGGCTGGATGCCAAGATGACCACCGCCTACCACTCGGTTTACGATACCCACAAGGATTACAAGATCAACATGCGCCAGGCCGCCTATGTCAGGGCCGTAGCTCGCGTCGTGGAAGCCATGAAGCTGCGCGGCTGGGTGTAACCCTTTTAATTCAATTGACCTTTTGACAAAGGGGCGGCTATCATGCCGCCCCTTGTTCTATTATCCGGGTCCTTTTTGACGTTGATTTTTCAGCCATGCTATATTGCGGCAAAGGGCTAATCTGCTACTATTCCGGTTCCGGCAATACCAGGTTGGCATGCCAGTATATCCAGAACCATATTAATAACGCCGATTTTAACCTCTTCAACATTATGCGCGAAGGCACACCGGACTTCGCGGTTTATGACATCGCAGGCTTCGCCACCTTCACCGATTTCCTGGACCCACCATACCTAGTGCAAACTTTCATGCAAGGATTGGCGCCTCAGGATAGTAAGCCCGCCTTCGTTTTCAATACCTACGGCTTCATCAACGGCAAAACCACGCAAACCCTTGCCAAATGGGTCACAGCGAGGGGTTTTAAAGTTATCGCCGGCCATTCACTGCATACGCCGGAAAGCTATCCGCCCATGGTGGCAGCGGGCAGTGGAAATGAGCAGGCACCCAACGAAAATGAACTTAAAGCCTTCAAGGACTTCGTCAGCGAACTGGATAAAAGCTTAGGGCTATTTAGTGAGGGCAAAAATATCCCCGCGAGACAAATTAAAGCCGGTTTTATCTATAATCTATTGCCTTTCTTTTCGCGCACGCGCTCAAAGAACGACATGGGCCTCAAATACGTCGATGAGGAGCTCTGTGATGAGTGCGGCATATGTGAAAAGCTCTGCCCTTACGGGGCGCTCAAGTNNACGGGGCGCTCAAGTTGGAACCCAAGCCGGTCTTCAATATGGAAAAATGCTATGGATGCTGGAGCTGCTACAACCACTGCCCGCACAAGGCGATTTACACTAAAAAGTTCCGCGGGGTAGGGCATTATCCGAAGCCGGTTAGCGGACTGAAGGATAAGTTGGGTCCGGGATAAAAAACGGCGCTTTACTATATCCGGTGATCTTCGCGGATGATGACGCGCGGTCCGCCGCTCAGGCTGGCGCTCCATTGCTTGGGCGGCTCGATCTTTTCCAGCCTCTCCAGTTGCCCAATGTTTTTCAACCTCTGGTATATCAGTTGCCAGGCGCAGGGGCGGTCGGGCCTGACCTCGCAGCGGTTCTCCCGTGAACCTCCGCAGGGGCCGTTCAACAAATGCTTGGCGCAGCGCGTGACCGGGCAGATGCCGCCATACTCGTGCAGCACGCAGGATCCGCACTGGGAGCACTTCTCAGTCCAGACGCCCCGTTCCTCTAATATGCCAAGGAATTTCGTGTTCAGGCCGGCATAGACCGGCTTCTTGAGGAAACGCTCGGCAATGGCCTGGACGCCCGCGCCGCACCCCAGCGACAGCACCACGTCAACTTTCTCAATAGCCTCGAT
>JAPLHJ010000081.1 GCA_026389675.1 Chloroflexota bacterium
AATGTCAGGATTATAAATCGCAATCTTGACGCTGTCAAGATTAGACAGTAATATTATCTCATGCCTGTCAAAAAATATCATCATGGTGACCTAAAGAACGCACTGATTAAGGCAGGGATTGAAATCCTCTCCAAAGAGGGTGTTCATGGCCTCAGCCTGCGTAAAGTGGCACAAAAGGCAGGCGTCAGTCACACTGCACCTTACTCACACTTTGCCGACAAGCAGTCGCTTATAGCCGCCATCTCGATAGAAGGCTTCCGGACAATAAATGAGCTATTGGATGGTGTAATTCAGCGTTATCAGGGCAAACCTCTCAGGCAATTGGTAGAAGGCGCCTGGGCGTACGTCCAGTTCGCACTCAGTGACCCGGCACATTTCAAGGTGACATTATCCAGCGTACTGGAGAGGGAGAAAGACTATCCCGCTTTCGTTGAGATGTCTCACAAAGGCTTTGGAATGGTCGTCCGGATAGTCGAAACGTGTCAGGCCGCAGGTGTGCTACGCCCAGGGCCGGCAGATGTGGAAGCCATAAGTGTATGGAGCACTGTCCACGGGTTCGTATCTCTTTTTCTGGAAGGACAAATCTATCATTCGATTCTGGAGCGCTATACTGTGCGTGAACTGCTGATTTCTTGCCTGGCGCATGTTACCCTTGTCAAACTGACTCCTGAAAGCTATGCGGAAATGGAGCCCTCCGGGATATATATTTACCCTGCTATAAGTACACCTGCCTAAGACGCATCACGAAATCAAGGATGTAACGAGTGGTTAGCAACCTGGCCAAATCAGGATATCGCTATATCTGACTACACCTCGCTTTATTTATCCTCTCGTAAAATCCCTTCAAATCCGGATACAACTCCTTATAGGAATGGTAAAGGAAATCATAAACCTCACGGTTCTTGGCCTGAGGTTTAAAAGTATATGCGACTCCAACCACTTTTTTCAACGACTCAAAATCCTTGTAGATACCAAGCCCCACCGCTGCTGCCATTGCCACTCCCACCGCCCCTGCCTCCTGGGCATTACGCACCGGTTCTATTATCTTGCCCGTAACGTCAGCGATAATTTGCATCCAGGGATGGCCCAGAGCTCCGCCTCCAATTACCCTGAGCGAGGGTAAAGGAAATTTATATTCCTTTTCCACCCTTTCGATAATCCAGCGGATATTATAGGCTACACCCTCATATACAGCACGTAACAGGTGCTCTCGTGTATGCTCGGGTGTGAGATTCAAAAATCCTGACCGTATGTAGGTGTCAGAGATCGGTGTTCTTTCCCCGTACATCCATGGCATAAATATGAGGTAGTCCGAGCCTGCAGGCACTTCCATTACCCTGCCGTCCATAAAGCCATATATATTGGCAATAGTGGCATCGGCATTCTCGGTCCTGCATACCTGTTCGCCCAACCATTTCAGGCAACCGCCGGCCGTTTCCATCTGCGCCAGGAGCAGAGCTTTATCCGGATCAGCCGATTGAATAGCAGCGATACCGTTTTTCCCGGTGGGGGTCTTCCGCGTAACGACCCCAACCCAGGCCGACGTCCCCATACTTATATGGCCATCCCCCTCTCCTACTGCGCCTGAACCAACGGCAGCAGAGGCCGTATCTCCAGCCCCACCCATAACAGGCGTGCCTTCAAGAAGTCCAAACAGCCCGGCCGCCTCTTTGGTCAGGGTACCAATTTTATCAATAGAGCGTGTTAACGGCGGCATTTTAGACGTATCAAATCCGACATACGCAAAAATACTTCTCAGCCACTCCTTTTTCTTTAGGTCCAGGCCAAAACCCGAGGCATTGTTCCAGTCCATTGACATATTTCCGGTGCAACGGTATTTCAAGTAACCATTTAGATCCAGAAATAACTTCATCTTCCTATAGGTTTCCGGCTCGTTATTTTTGAGCCAGAGGAGTTTGGGCATTGCATCCTTCCCACCGATCTCTGCGCCCGCTATGGCAGCAAATATCGAAGGACCCAGAAATTTGTTCATCACATATTTAGCCTCTTCAGCCGCCCGGTTATCCATCCAAATGATTCCCTGCCTTAATGCCACCCCATTTTCATCCATTGGCACAATGCCAAGCATTTGAGTGGAAAATGTGAGGCATAAAATATCCGCAGGCGATACTCCGGTTTCTGATAGAAGTTGCCTGGTGCTACCGGTTACAGCGCTCCACCAATCTTCAGGATCTTGCTCCGCCCAACCTGGCCGGGGATAGCTAATATCGTATGGATGAAGTACCTTGCCGTGGACTTCTCCCCCCACACCAACCAAAACTGCCTTGTTGTTAGTGGTACCGACATCGTGAGCAATTATGTATTTCGCCATATGACTACCCCCCTTTAAATCTCGTTAATATATGATATCACCGTTGTAAATTGTGCATTATCATACATAACATCCCGTATTGAATCAATACCTATACTGCGATGCATACATCGTGTTTTGACGATAGCCTCTATTCACCCCTATACTTCCAGTTAAAATTGGGGTCAGGCATGACAGAGCGCACATATATCACTTTATATAAATCCGGAGAATTAGCAGCGAGAGCTGTCAAACTCCAGGAGCAGCTATATGACTGTAATATCTGTCCGCGCGCATGCCATGTAAACAGGTTTGAGAATATACGGGGATTTTGCGGGTCAGGACAACTTACCTCGATCTCAAGCTACTGTGATCATCACGGAGAAGAACCTGCCCTATCGGGAACAAGAGGTTCCGGAACAATATTTTTCCATAACTGCAACCTGCGATGCAAATACTGCCAGAATCACCAGATAAGCCAGGGTACTGATAACCTGTCACGGACTTTAAGCTGCAAAGAACTGGCAGCAATAATGCTTCATTTACAGAATGATTTAGGCTGCCACAACATTAACTTCGTATCCCCCTCGCATTATGTACCGCAAATAGTGGAAGCGCTGTGCCACGCCATTCCCGGGGGACTGCATATACCTTTAATATATAATACCAACGGTTATGATTCCCTGGATACCCTGAAAATGCTGGATGGGGTAATAGATATCTATCTGCCTGACCTTAAGTACGCTGATAACCGTTATGCGGATGAATTTTCTAATTGCAGCAATTACGTGGAATCAAGCAGGCCTGCTATAAAGGAAATGTACCGGCAGGCCGGCAAACTTGTCAGCGACGAATCCGGTATCGCGCAAAGTGGACTGATTGTGCGTCATTTAATCCTGCCCAACGATATAGCAGGCAGCGCTGACTCCCTGCGCTGGCTGGCGAGTGATATCTCAAAGGATGTGACGGTCAGCGTCATGGCCCAGTATTATCCCTGCTTTCTCGCCTGGCAGGAACCGATGCTTTCCAGGAAAATCACTCCTGCAGAATACGCCCGGGTCGTGGAAGTACTGCAGGAATTGCATTTAGACAACGGCTGGTTGCAGGAAATAGATTCATCCGAATTCTACTTGCCTGACTTCCAGCGTCAAGGACACCCGTTCTCACGGTAGTAAGAGGGCTGGCAATTACAACCTATCTTTCAGGTCGCGTCTAAAAAGACCCCTTACAAAGTTATGGCCTGATTTGGCCCATATCTCCTTTATCCTGGGTATATACATCAAGACAGGCACGGCAGTAAGAAAAATGGCGTATATAAACAAACCTGTATCTTTGTATACAAACCAGGCAATAAGCCAGAATGCGATAAAAGATATGGCATATGCCGCAGTTGGCCAGCGGGTAACCAATGTCAGAATAAGGAATGATCCAAGGAATATCAAATCGCCCAGGGGAAGGGGCAGTTTAATGGAGCCTATATCCACCCAGTTTATCCACGCAAGCAGAAAGGCCAGAACACCGATAGCAGTGGCGCCGCCTTTTCCGCCTTTGAAATTAAGGAATATCGGGAAATTGTGTCCGGCGATAACTGCTATTCCCGCAGCCATTTCAACGGGAACTACCATATTGCCTGCAACCACAAATAAAAATGTTGCTATCAGATATGCAAGCAGTACGGCCAGGATACCTTTACATACGTCTGACGCTAATACCAGCATACCCGGCCAGAAACCTATGGTGTAAAAGGTATTCATAGCCCCCATATTGTGACTGCCGACTTTCCTGATATCAATTCCTTTGAAGGCGCGTCCAACCAGGTAGGCCGAGGGGATGGAACCTATCAGGTAACTAACGACCATTGATGTGATGAATGCTAATACTGTACTTATCATACTAATTACCCACCATGACCATATTATAGACCTAAATTACACCAAATGTGTGTACGCAGAACTACGTATTTCTCAAAAACTCAGGAACTGGTTCCTGGCGATCAGGGCCACCTCTCCGCGCTGATTAGTATAGGTCGTTTCCAAGGAAGTAACCATGGTGGGCCCCATCCTGGTTTCCTTGCCCTCGATATTGGCAATTTTGATAACGGCAACCAGCATATCACCGGCGCCAATGGGCGCCTTGAATTCATATTCAACGCTCCCATCCAGGTTCCCCCTCGGCGCACCGGCGGCGATGAGCTTCTCCACAAATTGGAACATATCAAAACCGCTGGTAACAGGCCAACCGGTAAATGAGGGCGGCGCTTTAAGCCTGCCAAATTCGCTCTGCGCGGCGAATTCCACATCGTTATGCATGGGGTTGGTATCACCGACAGCCCGGGCGAATCGCTGGATAGCGCCTTCTTCAATCTTATAAAGCAAAGGCGGCAAAGCGGTCCCAATAAGTTTTTTTAATCCGTCTGTCAATACGAACACTGCCATTTCAGGTTTCCTCCATTTCAGGTTGTCAGGTAAGCCGTCAACAAAATATCGCTGGTTGGCATGTGCGTCTCATACTCAACCAGCGATACCGGGTTAAAGGACTATTTTTTTATGATTATTTGGCTTTCGATGGTAAAGCCGTGAGCGCACTGCCGGTTGTATTCTTCTCTCCTTTATCGTTCTCCACCCAGATCTCACACTCCACAAGATTCTCATCGCCCTGCACAAATTTCTTGGTGACCTTGCCCTTGCACCACCAGGTATCCCCATCATGGGGTTCGTCGAAAGTTTTCATCTTGCG
>JAPLHJ010000115.1 GCA_026389675.1 Chloroflexota bacterium
GCTGGATTTCATGAAGGCCTTCAGCGAGGGTTTTGCCACCATCAAGACCATGCCCTCGGATAAACCGAACGAATTTATCGTGGATATCGTGCCGGTTTAGAGCCCCTGTTGCTTGTATTGCTGGCCGAGCTGAACGTAGGCGTCGTTGCCCGCCGTCATCATGGACAGCTTATCTTCGCTGAGCTTTTCCTTGACCCTGGCCGGGCTGCCCATGACCAGCGAACTGGGCGGTATCCTGGTGTTGGGCGTAATCAATGCGCCTGCTGCGATAAAGCATTTTTCGCCGATCTCGGCGCCCTGCAGCACCACGGCGTTGATGCCCACCATTGAGCCGTTGCCGATAGATTTGCAGTGGATGACCGCGCCGTGCCCCACCAGCACGTTGTCCCCGATTATGCAGTCCCAGGAATGTACGATACAGTTGTCCTCGATGGCGGTATTCTTGCCTATGTTTATGCTGCCGAAATCGCCGCGGATCACTGCCCCCGGCCAGATGCTGGCGTTCTCGCCGATGGTTACCTCTCCCACGATATAGGCTGTCTCGCTGACAAATGCCGTGGGGTGTATTTGCGGTGTCTTGCCGTTAAAGCTCTTTATCATTGTTATCTCCTTTCGCACAGGCAGCAGTCAACGATTTAAACTGTTTACAGTCGGGGTCGCGGAAGAACGGCCGTTATTGTAAGAAGCTGTGAGGGTTGCTGTTGAGTCCGCAGCAATATGAAATGGCCTTGCTGGCCAGATTGATATATTTGTTGAGATAGAAATAGCGCTTGATCTCGATGGTGATGATCTCGCCCCTGAGCTCCTCTCCGACCGTCAGGACACCGTAACTGCGGTGCATGGCCGGGAACCTTCCGCATACGCTGCCGGGGTTAAAGAACAGCACGCCTTCTTCGATAGTGTTGCGTACCGAGTGCGTGTGCCCGTAGAGGATGGCGTCCATTTTACCTTCGAACTGGGACATCAGCCCCCATTTGAACCCGAAGGGAAAGACGCAGCCGTGGCCGTGGATGATGCCGATGCGCTTGCCGTTGACCTCCACCAGGTCTTTCTCGGGAAGCCCCGGGATGTGCATGTCGTGATTGCCGGCAACGCCGTGGAAATCGCTTATCTCTTTGAGGTCGTTGACCAGGTCTTCCGAGTGGAAATCGCCGAGATGGAGGACCATGTCCATGCGGGTGAGCTCATTGATAAGCGAGGAAGGCAATTCACTGATGCGGTGAACGTGGGTATCAGCTATTACACCTATTCTCATGATCTTGTTTTACTGACTTCAAATATTCTCACTGGCCAGGTTAAATACAGTATAAGTAAAGATTGCTTCGTCGCCTGCGGGCTCCTCGCAATGGCATTTTTGTACGGGCTCCTCGCAATGACATTTTTGTACGGGCTCCTCGCAATGGCATTTAAAGCATATCATTGCGGGGGGAAATTTGTCCATTTTTTACCCGCCGCTGACCAGGCGGAAAAGCTTGACTGAATCATTCTCATTAAGGACCGTGGCGAACCAGACAGGCGCCTCGTTGACATGGACTATGACAGCCCTCTGGACGTAGCCTGGCAGTTTGAGCAGAGAAAGCAGGTCCCGAACCGTGCAGTTATCCGGCACCTCGATCACCGAGTCATTAGGGTAACCCTCTATCTTGAGAAACTTGCTGTAACTGAAGCTGATTTTCATTCGCTTACCTCGTGATTTCTCTTATGCGCCCGGATTGCTTCGTCGCCTGCGGGCTCCTCGCAATGACAATTTTAGTGCGGGCTCCCCACGACCTCGTCATTGCGAGCGAAGCGAAGCAATCCTTATGGCCGCTTCATCATCCCCATCGAGACCGCTATCATTACGCCGAAGAAGTTGAATATGTTGGGATTGCCCACAAGCTTGAGGTCGTAGTTATTCATGGCCGTCTGCAGCCCGGTATCCCCGCCGAAAGCCAGCGTTTTAAACCCGATGTCGGCGTTTTCGAAGACCAGTGCAAGATCGTACTCGGTCAATACTTTGTCGGAGAAAAACTTGCCGTTTCTGAAGATATAGCGCCTGCCCCGGCTGCCGTCCCTGGTCATTATCACATACCTGGTATCGCGGATGGTTAACATCTCCTGTACCGATTTATTGGTTTTCACCATTATGCTGATGGCCAGGCTGACAACTGACAGCAGCAGCGAAAATAACATTTCAGTCGCACCTCCACATTTGATTCACTTCAACCATTACTTTCCCGCGCAGGCAAGGATAGACCTTTTTACCATGGTGCGCGCGACAGCAACCATGTATTTATTATGTTCGAGGGGCTTGGCCCCGGCCACAGCAGCCTGCCCGGCCTCCCCGGCCAGGGCCTCGTCTATACTTTTACCAGTAATGACCTGCTCAGCCTGTGTGGCTCGGTAGGGTACCACGGCCACGGCATTGAGGCAGATGCGCGCCGCCGTGACCTTGCCGTCGGCCCTGGTGATGGCGGCCGCGCAGTTCACGATGGGGAAATCGATGGCCTGGCGCAGCGCGAACTTAAGGAAGGCGCTGGACGTGCCTGCCGCAGGCGCCGGTACCTGTATCTCGGTGACTATCTCATCGGCTTTGAGCACGGTGGTCTTGACCGGCTTGACCTCGAAGAAGTCCTGGGCAGCGATGGTGCGCGCCGAGGTCTTTATGCTGGCATTCAGAGCTATCAGGGCTGGCGCGGTGTCGCTGGGATGCACGGCCATGCAGCCGCCAGACACGCTGCCGCCGAAGATGGAGTGATAGCGGTTGTCGCCCTTGATGGCATAGCACCTGCCGCCCTTCTTGCGCAGGCAGGAGAAGCGGTTATTCTGGTTGCGGTAATACCAGCAGCGGATGTCCTGGCAGAGGTTGCCGGCTATAGTGCCCATGTCCCGCAGGTGTGGCGAGGCGGTCCGGCAGGCGGCCTGTGCCAGGGCGGAGGCCTTCGACCGCACCAGGTCGCTGTGGGCAATCTCGCTGAGCGTGGTCAGGGCGCCTATCTTCAGCATGCCGCCGTCTTCTTTTATGTAGTTTAGCCCGGGGATGGTTTTGATATTGACCAGCGCCTCAGGGTAGGCCGGCAGTATGGCGTCCTTCATTTTCCCCAGCAGGTCGGTGCCTCCCGCGATGATGCAGGCCCGGTCGCCGTAGTTTCCCATCAGGGACACCGCCTCGTCGATGCTGTAAGCGTTGAAGTGTTTAAATTCTTTCACTTTTCACCACCTGCCTTTACTTTTTCGCCGCCTTCATTTTTGCGGCGGCCTCCCGGACAGCTATGGGATGCTGCGGGTAGGTGCTGCAGCGGCAGAGGTTGCCCGCCAGGGCCTCGACTATCTCCTCCTCGGTCGGGTCCGGGTTGTGGTCGAGCAGGGCCTTGGAGGTGACCACGAAGCCCGGCGTGCAGTACCCGCACTGCATGGCGTGGTTGTTCACATAGGCTTCGATCAGCGGGTGCCCGTCGGCGGCGATACCCTCCACGGTCTCCACGGTCTTGCCGTCGCACTCGATGGCCAGCATCATGCAGGAGAGGACAGGCTTGCCGTCCACGATCATAGTGCAGGAACCGCAGGCGCCGCGGTCGCAGAACTGCTTGGCGCCGGTCAGGCCGAGTTTATCATGTATCAGGTAGTAAAGCGTCCAGTTCGGCTTGACGTGGAACTCGTATTCGGCCCGGTTGATGATCAACTTTATACGCCCCTCGGGAGCCGGCAGGCCGCGTCCCTTGTGCGACTTGAAGACATGCTCTCTCAGGCCTTCAGCCGTATCCTTTGTTTCCCCGCAGTAGGGGCAGGTCAACTTCGTTATTTCTTTATTCAAGTTCTCGCCTCCTCTGGTTATTGATATATCTCCACGTTCTTCGTCATTGCGAGGCTGCCGCAGCGGCCGCGGCAATCTGTCCCCGCGGGATGGATTGCTTCGCTTCGCTCGCAATGACGATGTAAAAACGCTCGCAATGACATTTTTAGGCGCCTATTCCTTGCCAAGGGCTTTCAATATCTTGCCTGGCGTTATGGGGAAATCATCCATCCAGACCCCGATGGCATTATAGACGGCGGGCGCCATAAGGCCGGGGATCACCGTGCCGATATCCTCGCCGACTCCGATGAGGCCGTACGGTCCGTAGCCCATACCGGTCTCAACCAGTATAGTGCTGACAGGGCCGAGGTCTTTCATGGTGGCTATCTTATAGTCGAGCAGGTTGCCGTTGAGTATCACGCCGGTTACCGGGTCATGCACAACCTCTTCGAACTTGGCCCGGCTCACGCCCATGATGCTGCCGCCATACTGCTGTCCCTCGCAGCTCAGGCGGTTGATCACCTTGCCCACGTCATTAACGTTGACCACGCGCGTTACGAATATCTCGCCCGTCTCGGTGTCCACCTCGATCTCCATGAAGTGGGCCTGGCGGCAGAAGCGCGGCCTGGGGTTATGGGGGTTGTAGGCGCCATATTGCACGTGGTAGCTTGAGGCGAAGAGGGGCTCAGACCAGCCCACACGCGTGCCCAGGAATTCATCCGTGGCACAGGGACCGCTCTCGCCGGCCAGCCTGACGAAGTCGTCTATGCTCATCCGTTTTGAGGGATTGGCTTTAACGAAGATGACGCCGTCCTTGATATCAAGCTCGTCCGGTTTGGTATTGGGGAAGGCCGCCTGAAAGCTGCCGCGCTGTGTGGGGGAGGATGGGCTGGTGGCGGACTCGAGTATCTTCTGCTTCAGGATGCGCGCTGCGTAGCGCACCGCCCAGCCGTTGACCGACATATTGGTCGAGGAATCCGGGGTCATCCTGTAGAAGCCGGCGTATTCATGCGGGTTATAATGCACGTTTTCGAGGAGCAGGCCGAGCTCATCGGCGGCTATCTGGCAATATGTGGCTTCAGCGTCGACCCCGTTGTCGGCTGCCATGGCCAGCAGCGTGGCTGAACCATCCGTACGCTCAATGCGGATGGCGAACTCGCCGCTGCCGCAGGAGTCGTCCCATTCATGCGCCCAGGTGAAGCCGACGCCATGCATGCGGCCGTTGGGCAGTTTCCTCGCGCCCGGCTTGTGCCACGAAGCATCCCATTTGAACTCGGCCTTGCCTTTATCGATGCATTCTTTCAGGCTGTCTATGACCTGGAAACCACGTTCTTTTTTCTCGTTATCGTCCCAATCCATGCCGTGTCCCATGCACCCGTCGTTTTTCAGCGCCAATTCAGTCGGGTCCATGCCGAGTTCGGCCGCCACGCGGTCCAGTACCATGGTTTGGGTGAGCACCGGTGGGAGCATCTCGCAGCGCGTGGGCACCGTATGGCCCTTGTTGACCCAGATGGACTTGCTCTGTCCCCTCAGGTTGGGGATTCTGGTATTGTCATGTAGGTGCAGCACCGGGCTGAAAACCGGCCAGATGGCGTTAACGTGATAGAGGGTGGCTTCCACGGCCGTTATGCTGCCATCTTCCTTGAAGCCCACCTTGACGAAGTAAGTCCCCTCGTCCATGGAGCCGCCGAAGAAGTCCTCCCTGCGGTTGAAGATGTATTTAACCGGCCTGCCGGCACGTTTGGAGGCCAGTGCGGCGCACCACAGCGGGCCGAGGTTCCAGTCTATCTGACACCAGCCGCCGAAGCTGGCGCCCTGGTAGGGGGAATGGATGATTATCTTATTCATGGGTATGCCGCCAAACCATTCTGAAATGCGGCTTTTAGGCAGGTGCACCCGCTGGTGCTTCAGCCATACCTCGGGGCAATCGCCGTTCCACCTCCATACACCGCAGGGACGTTCCGGCCCCACCCAGGTGTTGGCAGTGCGGTTGAACTTAAATTCAATGACCTTGTCCGCCTCGGCAAAACCCTTCTTGATGTCTCCGTGTATCAGTTCATCATATGCGCCGCGGTTCCAGTGGTTGCCGTCTATATAGCGTTCAGGGAAGCTCAGCGGCGCGGATGGGTCGGAGGCGGCAACCGGATCGAGGTTAAACGGCCTCTCCTCCCACTCGATCTCTATAAGAGCAAGAGCCTGCTCGGCAATATCCTCGCTCTCGGCCGCCACGGCTGCGCCGACCAATTCGCCCTCCATGTGCGCCGCGTCGGAGAGCGGCCGGTCCAGCCCGAAAAACCCCGCCGTCTTACCTATGATCTCGGCCTTCATTACCTCGGGGTCATCGTAACGTACTACCTGTCGGACGCCGGGCAGCTTCTCCGCTTTGCTGGTGTCCATCTTCAGGATTTTGGCATGCGCGTAAGGTGACATGAGCAAGCGCATGTGCAGCATGCCGGGAAGCTGGATATCCATGGTGTAGTCGGCATGTCCCGAAGCCTTGGCCAGTCCGTCGATCCTTCGAGGGGCTTTTTGGCCTATATATTTATATTCCTTGAGCTGGTATTTGTCGGCATTCAGGTTGTCGAACATCTCCAGCATGCGGGCTGTCTGGTCTTCCTGATGCGTGCTCATCTAATGCCCTCCTCTGATTTAAATAACTCGCCGCCGAGATAACTGCGCAGGAAGTGCGACTGATTTATCCTGTCTATATAATCGTTGTAAAAATAACGCAGTGAATCCAGCACCGGCACTGCAGCGGCCTGTCCCAGGCCGCACAGGGATGAAACTGCCATGGCCCGGGCCAGGGCATCCAGTGAATTAATGTCACCTTCTTGTCCCTCTCCCCGCGCCAGCCTGCCGAATATCTCCAGCATCACCTCGGTGCCCTCCCGGCAGGGCGTGCATTTGCCGCAGGATTCATCGTTGAGGAAATGCATGTCATTTTGTACCACGTCGATGATATCGCGTCCCGAGTTGAGCGCCACGACCGCCCCGGAGCCCAGGTATGTCTCATGCGAGAGGGGCGTATCCAGCATTGAGGCCGGCAGTAGGTTGCCCGTGGCGCCGCCTATCTGCACCGCCTTTAAATCATCAGCGCCGGCCAGTCCCACAACCAGCTCCCTGAGCGTGCTTCCCATCTCCAGTTCATATACTCCCGGCCTGCTGACGTCGCCGCTCACCGAGAAGACCTTGGTACCCTTGCTCCGGCCCGTCCCCATGGCGCTGAACCAGGCTGCCCCGTTATTTATGATA
>JAPLHJ010000082.1 GCA_026389675.1 Chloroflexota bacterium
CAACGCGGTCAGGGTGGTCGAAAGCGTGGGCCCGGGTGAAATACTTTTTGTGCCTGACCAGTACCTGGGTCATTACGTTTCCACGCAGACTAAACGGCCGATGGTTTTGTGGCCGGGGTTCTGCCCTACGCATTTAAAAATAAAACCTGAGGATATCATCTCGAACAAACAGAGATACCCTGGTTCGGTTGCGCTGGTTCATCCTGAATGCAGGCCTGAGGTTACAGCCGTGGCCGACCACGTTCTTTCAACCGGCGGCATGCTGAAATTCGCGGGACAAACCGATGCTAAAATTCTTATCATCGCCACCGAGGTGGGTATTTTACACAGGTTGCAGAAAGAAAATCCCGGCAAGACCTTCATCCCGGCCAATTCCAAAGCCCTGTGCCCCAATATGAAAAAAATTACCCTTGAGAAGATTTTATGGGCGCTTGAGGACATGCAGCCGGAGATCAGGGTGCCTGAGGAGATCCGGATTCGTGCAAGGACGGCGGTTGACAGGATGCTGGCGGCCTGATTTTGCTGTATGGCCGTAATGCGGTAGTATTTTAAGGGCGGTGCATGATGAGAAAAGTTTATATGGACAATGTCGCGGCCACTCCTTTGCTGCCTGAAGTCAGGGAGGCCATGCTCCCATTCATGGGTGCAGATTTCGGCAATCCCCAGTCATTGCATTCCTGGGGCGATGCAGCAAGGGATGCTGTTGAGGAAGCGCGCGGTCAGGTAGCCGCATTGATAGGCGGGGTAGCCGAGGAGATAATCTTTACCGCCAGCGGTACCGAGGCCAACAACATGGCGCTTAAAGGCATCGCCAGGGCAAAAGCCGATAAAGGCAAGCACATCGTCATCTCCGCCATCGAGCATTTCTCTGTGATCAATTCCGCCCGCACCCTGCAAAAAGAGGGATCTGAAGTTACCATAGTTCCGGTGGATGGCTCAGGCAAAGTTAATCCGGATGAAGTATTGCGAAGTATCAGGAAAGATACCATCCTGGTGTCTATTATGCATGCCAATGGTGAGGTGGGAACCATCGAACCGATAGCTGATATCGCTAATAAACTGGCCGCTGATGGACCTGTGTTCCACACGGATGCTGTAGCGAGCGCCGGCAGCATACCGGTGAAGGTCAAAGACCTGGGTGTCCACGCCTTAAGCCTGGCGGGCAACCAGTTCAACGGCCCTCGTGGCGGCGCAGCCTTATGGTTGAAACGGGGGGTCAGGATGCTTCCCCTTATGGACGGTGGTATACAGGAAGGCGGCAGGAGGCCCGGTACGGAAGATGTGCCGGCTATTGTAGGCCTGGGTAAAGCTGCAGAATTGGCTGATAAAACACTTGATACAAAGATCAAAAGGCTATCTTCCCTCAGGGATAGGTTGATTAAGGGAGTGATAAACAACGTAGCGCATACCTTCCTTACTGGCCACCCGGTGGAGCGGCTGCCCGGATATGCCAGCTTCTGTATTAAGTTTATCGAGGGAGAATCGATCCTGATGCTCTTAAATAGCTTCGGGATAGCGGCGGCCAGCGGCTCCGCTTGCACGTCGCGCGCCTTAAAAGCCTCCCACGTGCTACTGGCCATGGGCATCAATCATGAAGTTGCCCAGGGGTCGATGTTATTTACCCTCGGGTTGGATAGTAATGAGGATGATGTGGATTATGTTATTGAAAAATTGCCGTCGGTTGTGGACCGCCTGCGGCAGATGTCTCCGGTATATTCCAAGTTCTTAAAAGAGCAGAAAGGGGGATAGAGTTATGCCTGTTTACAGTGAAAAGGTTATGCAGCATTTTATGAACCCGCATAATGTTGGTGAGATTGAGAATGCTGACGGGGTGGGAGAGATCGGCAATCCCGTGTGTGGAGATATGATGACCTTTTATATAAAGGTAAAAGACAATCGGATTGAGGATGTTAAATACAAGACTTTCGGATGCGGCGCTGCCATTGCTGTTTCCAGTATGGTCAGCGACTTGGTCAAAGGCAAGACCCTGCAGGAGGCCCTCACCGTGACGCCAGCCATGGTTGCAAAGGAGCTTGAAGGACTGCCCAAAAATAAGTTGCACTGCTCCAATCTCGGTGCGCAGGCCTTGAAGAAGGCTATCCGGAATTATGCTATTAGTAATAAAATAGAAATACCCGGTTTAACGGATAAGGAAGAACCTGAGGAGGATGAACATGCCTGCGAAACCTAAGAAAAATAACAAGCCGTTGATTTGCTACTGCGCCTGCCCCCGCTGCGATGCCGAAATGGAGGTAACAGAGTCACCTTTCTGCGAGGTGTGCAAGGTCACCTTCGGCCGCTGCTCACACTGCGGAGCGATAATCCTTGAAGAGTCGTCCGTGACCTGCAGGAGTTGCGGTAAGCCGTTGAAATAAATAGTGGCAGTTATGAACAGGAGCATATAGATGAAAGCTGATGTAACTATCGATTGCGTGGGACTCTATTGCCCGATGCCGATAGTGCATACGGCAAAAAAAGTTAAGGAAATGCAGGCCGGGCAGGTGCTGGAGATAATTGCCGACGATGAAGGCATTAAACAGGACATGCCAAATTGGGCCAAAATGACAGGTAATGAATACCTGGGTCTTGAGGAAGTGGGCGGCAAATTACATGTGTTTGTCAGGAAGTCCTGACCCATACTCCCTGAATTGCATTACCTAAGGTGCGTTGATATAATTGCTTTTAATTGAGAGTATATTGAGTATTGATTCCGTGGTTATGAGAGGATTAAGAAATGGCTGCTAAGCCTCGTAAAAGCGCTGTACAAAACATAATTAAGAACCTGCTGGAGAGCGAGATTCCCGAGATTCAGAATGCCTCAAAGGAACTTGCTGATTGGATAAAGCAGCTTGAACAGCACAGCTTCAAGCTGCAGCATTATGCAACGGAAATTGAGACCTGGGCTGCTGAGGAGGAGGAAGGTGACTCTATCGAGCTGACTGATTTGATCAAGGACCTTGAAGCTACTCTCAGCGATATGCGGCTGGGCAGGCCGTTGAGCGCCCTGAGCATCGAAGAACCGGATACCATGGATGAGAATATACTGCGCAGCTATGGCAGGACAGGCCGGGTGATAAGGGAACCGAAAGCCTTGCCCAGGGCCGAGATCAAGGCGGACGACGGACCGATGCCGCTAAAGAGGATTGAACAGGCCTTGCCGGACGAAGATCAAACGAAGCCGGAGCCGGCCAGGACGCCGCAGGGTGTTCTATTGGCTAAAGATATTGTAAAACCAAGGGTCAGGGCCGAACTGCCGGCAGGTGGCAAGGAGACCGTGGTGCGCCGTGATGGTAAAACAACCTCCGATGCGGATGGAGCGTTGGAGTCGTTCACAACTCCTGAAGGGTTCCGCTTCAAACGAATGCGCCCATAGACGGGCTATATATAAATTATTTTCCCAGTTGTTGCTGTGCCTTTCTAACCCAGACCCGGCACACCTATCCAATTGATCCGGTGGAACACGTGGAATAAATGGTCCAGCACATCGTATTTTATATGATGGCATGGCAGTCATGCCGATAATCCAAATAGGAGGAGGGTAACATGAAGAGTGCACAAAAGGTGCTGAAGTCAGGGATGTTGACGGATTTCAAGGCATTCATTATGAAAGGCAATGTGGTCGACATGGCGGTTGGTATCATTATCGGTGCTGCATTCGGAGCCATTGTAACTTCAATCGTCAAAGACGTTATTATGCCACCTATTGGTCTCGCTCTGGGCAACATCGACTTTTCCAACCTGGCTATAGTTATAAAAGAAGGATCCACGCCAAGTCCTTACCCTTCTCTATCTGCTGCTCAGGCTGCCGGCGCTGTCACAATTAACTATGGGCTATTTATCAACACCCTCATAAACTTCCTGATAATTGCTGCAGTGGTATTCTTTTTTATCATTCGTCCGCTGGCCAAAGTACAGTCTTTGACTAAGGGAACTACGCCTGCTGAGCCGACAACCAAAGATTGTACTTACTGTGCGACAGCCATCCCTATCAGAGCCACCCGGTGTCCAAACTGTACTTCGGAACTGACGATTAAATAATTAGATTAACTGAATTAGAGCTGAACACTATACTTGTGACTCTTATCTTTAGAGCAACTGAAAGGCTCAGATAGCTCTCTGGAAATAGGATAGAGAACAAAGTAAATACAGTATCATATGGACATTACACAGAGAAGATCCAAAATGAATAAATTCCGTTTATTATTATTTGCTTTGTTGCTGCCAATGATCGTGGTTAGTATTGGCATTGCGGGATGCGATCTCGTTGCCCCGTTATCGGCCGGAAATGGCAGCACCATAAGTATCAACGATCTTCCCAGAGAAGCTCAGGATACCATTGAGCTGATCCAAAAGGGCGGACCATTTCCCTATAAACAGGATAATTCAGTATTTTCCAACTATGAAGGACTGCTGCCGAAGCGGCCGGGCGGATACTATCATGAATATACAGTCATAACGCCCGGCGCATCAAATCGGGGAGCCCGCCGCATCATCGCTGGAATTACCGGTGAATATTATTACACAGCCGATCATTACGCCAGTTTTAAACGGATCGTGGAGTAAAACATGAGACATTGGTTAAAACTGTTTAAATCATACAAGGATTCCGATGTTTATATCGTAAAGCAGGGCATAGATTTAAGTGAAATCGAGCATATGGCTGTTTCTCAAGGGCTGACATTTTTTAAGGTCGATCTTTCCAGGGTTGCCACCAAAGAAGATTTTTTCAGCAGTGTTTCTAAAACGCTTAAATTTCCATCCTATTTCGGGATGAACTGGGATGCTTTTGAGGAATGCCTCACAGATTTCGAATGGTGCACTTCTGCGGGTTACGTAATTGTAGTGCAGGCGGTTGAAGCGTTTTCCCAAAAAGTTCCGGGCGAGTTTAAAATAGCCCGTAGTGTATTTAAATCAGCGGTGAAGTACTGGAAGGTGCAAAAGAGGCCTTTTTATGTGATCCTCGTAAACAAATAGCTATTACTATGTTATAGTCAATCTGTCAATTAATAACACGGTTGAAAAGTTAGGCAGATGAATTCAAAAGGTTCCGGACATAGGCTTAACCGAGACGGCTGGAAACGGTTGCTCGATGGTTACCCGTGGTTTCTGGGAGATGGTAAGTTTCCACTGCTTGCCTACTCGGAGTTCATGCCCTCGCCTCGACTCGGAATTCGACCTTATGGAGAAATTGATGCCTCTCTATTTGTGGATGATGATCCTTTTGGCTGGTATATATCAGAAATAGAGGAGGAGTATGAACTTAAGCCGGGTTTAGCAAATCTGGCACGCCAGATAACGAATCAGATTGTTGAGCTTGGCAAAGGCCAACCGGCCCACTATATTATGGGGCGTGATAGACGTAACCTGATAGACAATCCGTATTGGCCGCCGGATCTGGCGGCACAAACCGGCCATCTACTTCATGAACCGTATATAGTTTTTCTTCCGCTGTCCCTCTCTAAGACTCAGGATGATAAGGGGCGTATTCGGTGGACATTCTTTGGTGGCAGTGAACAAGGTCCGGAGAAAGCTTTCTGGAAGAGTTTTTATCGCAGTCCTGGACAGGAGCGCCCACCCGGTGAGGCTATTGATTTCCTGCGGCATTTGTTTTCCGCAATCTATGGTAAGAGATGTGCCGACGCTTCAGATCTGTACCGCATCGGATTTCGTATTCTCCCTACGACAATGAATACCCGCTTCCCCTACTGGAATGCTGACCATCTGCCATCCTGGACACATCCTTTTCTCTTGAATGAGGATAGCCCTCTGGATGGTGCCCACTATATTCTGACTTTCAGGCCATTCACACTCCTGCCGGCCATTGTGCGTGAGAGATACCTGGCAGGACAACTCGCGCTCCTGCCGTTCCCTGGCAGTCTGGTGTTTTGGGGCATGCAAGCCTATACACAATTACAGAAGGAGTTACCCTTTGCAATGCAATTGCCGCTGCAGAGGATGGTGGCCCGCCACGGCGGCCAGGATGGAATCAGAGTCCCCCAATCCGGATGGTTCCATGAGCCAGGTAGTGACTTGAAGCCGGCTGAGGTGGCCAGGGAGCTATTGCTGAATACTTACAAGCGCACCCATCGCTCAGACAAAATCCGGCGCTACGAGGATGAGACAGTTCTGAGCACTATTGAAGACACGATCGGGCAAACGCTTTTCAGTACCGACCTTGATATTATTAAATTGTATGGCAAACCTATGGCACGGAACTGCCAGCTGTGGAATGTAGATTCCCACCTGTTGCTGGATGGTCCTGATGCAAAACAGGAGAATCTGGAAAGCGCGGCCCGGATAGTAGCCGGGGGCGGCACATTTCACTATCGTTTCNGATGCGTGCCGGACTCTATGACGTTTACTGGCATCGACCTCTGATAGCATATTGGTCAGAAGCAGAGAAAGAAATGGAATTACTCTCTAACAAACTGCAGGGCTATCTAACTGCGTACACTCATAATACAGCAGATCTTGCCACCCCCATCGAACTGTGGCCGCGACTACAGAGTCGAAAACCCTATCTGTGGGCTTTGAGTAATTTTGAGGACCTTAAAGAACATTACCGGCGCCAGACAGCTTTAAATATCGTGAGATTATTGGATACATACCGCCGCTGGGGAGAGAAACCGCTGCCGAGAGATCTGGCACAAAGGATTTTGTCTTTACCCGAACAGGAAAAGATCGACTCGTGGCTCGCCGCACTGCCCGGGAAAGCCAACGACCCCGAAGAAGGGGAACTTCTGCGGCAAGAGTTGGAACGCTGCCTGGAGCCGGCGCCAAAACACGCGCCGGAAACCACCTCAATTAGAGAAACAGGGATGGACGCAGTAAAACCTGTTCAATCCATGACATTCGCTTTTACCGCTACACGCGCTTTTGAAGAAGCCTGGTGGAAGGTCATTAATATCCTGGCCAACGGCGCATACGTCAACAAGAATACCGCCGATTGTGTAGAGGACCCCGCAACTCTCGCACGCTTGACACACCATCACCGCGACCTCGAACCTTTAGCTGAATATTTGCTGGGCCGCTACCGGCAGGCCATCGCCTCTGCCGGAATGGAAGGCAAGATAATATGCGGCGAGATGCGCTTTCACTGGAAGACGGACTTTGACTTTGCCGCTTTTGGTGGTTGGATGAAGAACCAGCAGGACCAAACCTGTGAGCGTAACTTAATAGTGGTAATTCCAGGGAGAAATCATGGTGAGGCCGTAATGATGGCCGACCACTATGACACGGCATACAGGGAGGATGTTTATGAGAAGTCACAGGGAGGCACCGGAGCCAGAATAGCGTCAGCTGGAGCCGACGATAATCACTCAGCCACAGCGACATTACTGCAGGCCGCACCTATTTTCCTTCAATTATCGCAGCAAGGGTTACTTGAAAGGGACATCTGGCTGGTACACCTCACGGGTGAAGAGTTCCCCTCGGATTGCCTGGGGGCCAGGGAACTGGCCCGGGCTTTGGTTGAGGATTCACTTTGCTTGTATCTGGGTAACGGGCAGACAGCCGATTTGAGCAATACGCGTCTGGTGGGGGCATATATCATGGATATGATCGGCCACAATCGGGATTACGGTGCGGACGTTATCCAGATAGCGCCGGGCAGGGGACGAGGCGCTTTGCAGCTTGCCTGGCATGCGCACGATGCAAATACGCTCTGGAATGCCGGAACAGTTGAATGGAATAGCGACCCTTCACGCCTGGGGATGGGGAGAGGGCGATGCAGCGAGGATGGTATACAGATTCCGCAAATCGCGGAACACCTGCAAGTGCACGATGAAATCCGTCTTATTGAAGATCCCCGCAGTTCGCTATTCAATACAGATGGGCAGATCTTTTCGGATTGCGGTATACCCGTGGTACTCATAATGGAAAATTATGATATAAGCCGGAGCGGATACCATGATACGATGGATACAATGAAGAACATCGACCTGGACTACGGCGCTGCTCTGGCATCAGTTGCAATTGAGACAGTTGCCATAGCAGCTCACTGCAAAACGCCACCATTGCTACCAGATTAACTCGCTTCATCACGGCCGTGGACCCTTTGAGAAACGTATTATAATGTAACTATGATGAATAATATTGACGGAAAAGGAAGAGAAACCCTGGAGCAAATTGCCCGCCGCGTGATGGTGGAGCGCGGTTTCCAGCCCGATTTTTCAACGGAAGCCATTAATCAACTTGCAAAGATCCAGGAAGTCCATGATGCAACGGGCGGCGCCACAAAGGACTTGCGTAATTTACTCTGGGCATCGATCGATAATGATGATTCCCTTGACCTGGACCAGCTAACGGTGGGGGAGGCCCTGCCGGATAATGCGGTTAGGATCCGTGTGGCAGTCGCGGATGTAGATATGCTGGTAAAAAGAGATACGGCCATTGATGAGCACGCCTACCAGAACACGACTTCGATTTATACGGCCGGCAAGACTTTCCCCATGCTCCCGGAAAAGCTTTCAACCGATCTCACATCCCTCAATTTCCAGGAAGACCGACCCGCTATCGTAATCGATATGGTCATTAACGATTCCGGCGAGTTAAAAAGCCGGGATATCTACCTGGCCACGGTCCGTAACCATGCCAAGCTGGCCTACGGGAGTGTTGGGGCCTGGCTGGAAGGAACGGGCCCTGTTTCGGATGCCATTACAGCCGTCCCTTCTCTTGCCGATAATCTGCGGATGCAGGACCGGGTGGCCCAGAAGTTAAAGACTAAGAGGCATGAACACGGCGCCCTTGACTTGCAGACACTGGAAGCCCGCCCGGTGTTTGAAGAAGACGTGATCAAAGACCTTCATGTGGAAGCTAAGAATAGAGCCACGGAGCTAATTGAGGATTTCATGATAGCGGCAAACGACGTTACAGCGTGCTTTCTCAGCGATAAGCAGGTCCCCTCATTGAGACGGGTAGTCCGCACTCCCAAGCGGTGGGACAGGATAGTTGAGATTGCTGCACAAAATAATTACCAGCTTCCCGCAGAACCCGATTCAAAGGCGCTTGAGCTCTTTCTAATCAAGCAAAAAGCAGCCAACCCGATCACGTTTCCCGATCTTTCACTCTCCATCATCAAGCTGCTGGGATCAGGCGAATACATCGTCGAGCTCCCCAACGAGCCTGCGCCGGGCCACTTCGGCCTCGCCGTCCAGGACTACACGCATTCCACCGCACCTAACCGCAGGTTCCCCGACCTGATCACCGAGCGTATCCTTAAGGCCACACTCGTAGGGTCACCTCTGCCGTACAGCCAGGACGAGCTGAGGGAGTTGGCTGCACATTGTACGCAGAAGGAAGATGACGCTAAAAAGGTTGAACGGCTGGTTGCCAAATCGGCTGCAGCCATGCTGCTCTCTTCAAGAATAGGAGACCAATTCGATGCAATCTGCACGGGCGCTGCAGACAAAGGCACATGGGTGCGAATTTTTAATCCACCCGTTGAAGGGCGCCTGCTATATGGCTTCCAGGGCATCGATGTGGGTAACCGGTTGAAAGTGAAGTTGATCCACATTGATGTGGAGCAAGGTTTTATCGATTTTAAGAAGGCCTGACCTGCGGTATTGGTAAAATGATGTTATTATAAAGGATACGTACCGCCCCAATGAATTGCCCATTTACCCTTCTTTAACTCATACAATTCACCACGTACATAACCCACTCGTTTAGTATCGTCGTCTAACCTTTTTTGCACCGCTTCTTTGTCATAGGTTTTGGTTTCATCCAATGAGACGAGCTGTTGAGTTGGCGGAGTCATTTTATCAGCCAATATATAGGGCACATTTTTCACATTACTGTCTATTCTATCTAAAACCTCAATATATAATTTATCGGATTTTGCTGCCATGCCAATTGCTATACTACCTAATGCAAGAGATAGTAGAGCCAAGGCTAACGATACAAGGAAAGAGTTTGCACTGCTGCCAATTATATTGAGGTTCCATATATAATAAATAATAGCACAATATCGCAATATGTAGCTTCAATCCATGTGATTCGTATAATAGCAGTTAGGTCAACTATGACGGTATGTATGCAAGTGGCTTGGCATTGGGGACGCGTTAGTATATTGCGTGCTGCTGCGAAAGAATGAGTAAGATATCCTTGATATCCTCTTTTTTTATAAATAACCTTCTTGTTGAAATCTTTGTTATATGGCCTGGTTTCCACGTATGGCTTTTAGTGCGCTATAAATTTTTCAGCCAGCTGGTTTTATTATTTTCCTTGTACTCCATTAGGGGCTTGTAACGCTTAATAATTTCCTTGATAGCTTCCCCGTTGTTTTTCTTGTTGTGAT
>JAPLHJ010000091.1 GCA_026389675.1 Chloroflexota bacterium
GACCACGCCCGCCGGCACCTGGACAGGTACTGCCTTGTTCACAGTAGTCCAGCAAAGTATAGGCACGGGATCTCATAGTTCCAGTCTGACTGGGTCTGTGTCATTATCCCCACCGGTAACCAATCCCATCGTCCTGACTTCAAGCGCCAGCCTTTCGGCCAAATCAGTCACACCCGGGACGCCCGTAACGGTGACCGCGGATGTAACCAACAAAAGCGCGGTCAACGGCAGCAAAAAGGTCACACTGTACGTCAACGGTCAGGTGGAATCAACGCAGGGAGTGACGGTGAACAGCGGCGGTTACACGAAACTGACCTTCAACGTGTCACGCAACGAACCGGGCGATTACAGCGTCTACGTGGACGGCGTACCGGCCGGCAGCTTCAGGGTGGAGCTTTTCAGGGAGTCTGATGGCATACTCATCCTCAGCGCTACCCTGGTGGCGCTGGCTTTCTTAATTGGCATGGGCATGCTCTGGCGCAGGCGGCGCACGGGCTAATGACCCGTTAAATATCTCAGTCTACGCAAGGTTTTCCGGAGTCACTCTTATTTGTACCGCTGATTTAGCGAGATGTCCTTGTTCCCTTCCATTTCTCAGACAAAGCTAAATCAGTACCAAAAAGCAATATGCTTCACTATGCCCAATAAAATAAGGATTTCCAATCGTAAAAAACTTGGTGAGCCGCCACGGACTCGAACCGTGAACCGGTTGATTAAGAGTCAAATGCTCTACCAGCGGCCCAAGAAGCCAATATATTAGCACCTGCATATAAAATTCGCAACCTTGGCGTCAGTTGTGCGTGAACCTATATAATATCCAGTAAGGTTATAGCGTCGGGGTAAACATGGACAGGCGATTCGATATTACCAACCATACGGCTGATATCGGCGTCACGGCCTACGGGAAGGATCTGGCCGACCTGCTGGCTAACGCGGCCTATGGAATGCTGACTCTCATCATCGAGCCGGAAACTGTCAACTCCACGGTAACCGGGAAAATTGAGCTTGAAGAACTGGATGATGTCACCCTGCTGGTGGAGTGGCTTAACACGCTGCTTTACGAGTTGGACGTCAATCGCCAACTCTTCAAGGAATTTGATATAGTAGTAACGGGGCAAACAAGGTTGGCCGCTGTTTGCCGCGGCGAGCGCCTGGACCTGGCAAGGCACGTTCTGAAGCGCGAGGTGAAGGCAGCGACTTATCACAATCTTAGCATCATTAACGAAAAAGGTATTTATATAGCAAGGATTATCTTCGATATTTAACAGCAATGGGAGAGAGCTATGGGCGCCTGGCAGGGTAAGATAAATAGAATAGACGATTACCGCTGGGAGATACCACAGGATTATAAAACCGGTATGAATGTGGCCGGGCGGGTATATGCTGATGAAGCCATGCTCGGCGCTATCAGGGAGGAGCAGTCGCTTGAGCAGGTGGCCAACGTGGCCTTCCTGCCGGGCATCGTTGGCTGCTCCATGGCCATGCCTGATATACACTGGGGCTACGGATTCCCCATCGGGGGCGTCGCCGCCACCCGTGTGCGCGACGGTGTGATATCGCCCGGCGGCGTGGGCTACGATATCAACTGTGGCGTCAGGATGCTGCGCACCGACCTGGATGAGGATGAGGTGATGCCCAGGATAAGGGAACTGTTAAACCACCTTTTCCATAACGTGCCTTCCGGCCTGGGTTCAGAGGGCAAGATCAAGCTCAACGACCGGGAGATGGAAGAAGTGCTCAGTTCGGGCGCCGGTTGGGCCGTCAAACGCGGTTACGGCACGCCCCTGGACCTCGAGTTTACCGAGGAGCAAGGTTGCATGAAGGTTGCAGACCCTGGCAAAGTCAGCGACAAAGCCAAGCAGCGGGGTACGCCTCAACTTGGCACCCTGGGTTCCGGCAACCATTTCCTCGAGGTACAGGTGATACGGGAGATATATGACGCGGAGGCCGCCGGCGCCATGGGTATCACGCATGCCGGACAGGTGCTGATGCTTATCCATACTGGCTCGCGGGGACTGGGACACCAGGTCTGCGATGATTACCTGCGCGTTATGGGCGAAGCGGTCAGGAGATATGGAATCGTTCTGCCCGACCGCCAGCTTGCCTGCGCGCCCGTGGAATCTGAGGAAGGACGCGATTACCTGTCGGCCATGGCCTGCGCGGCGAATTATGCCTGGGCTAACCGGATGTGTATTAGCCATTGGGTACGGGATTCATTCAGCCAGGTATTCGCTAAGAAGGCTACTGATCTTGGGATGGAACAGGTCTACGATGTGGCGCACAACATAGCCAAACTCGAGGACCATATTATCGAAGGAAAGAAACAGGCGTTATGCGTTCACCGCAAAGGTGCCACGAGGGCATTTTCCGCAGGGCAGGAAGGGGTACCCGGAAGATACCGGCACATCGGGCAGCCGGTTCTTATCCCCGGTGATATGGGCCGCTGCTCGTTTATTGCCGTGGGCACGGAACGTGCGATGGCTGAAACCTTCGGCTCGACCTGCCACGGCGCCGGCAGGCTGCAGAGCCGCGGTGCGGCCAAACGGGGCATGCGGGGGACCGATGTCGCCGCAGAGTTGGCTTCTCGGGGTATCTATATACGAACAGGCAACCGGGGGGCGCTGGCGGAGGAAGCGTCCTGTGCTTACAAAGACGTGGTAGATGTCGTGCGGGTAGCGCAGGGCGCCGGCATGATCCGGAAGGTTGCCATGGCCGTTCCCATAGGCGTGATAAAGGGCTAAAACGGCAGAATTATTTGCTGAATTACGCGTAATAGCGTTTGTCATAATCAGGGCAATTGTGTAAAATGGGTCAGAAATTTTAATAAAAAGGAGTAATAAACATGGGTCTTGCCAGAGAAGTAGTAATTGTCGATTATTTACGCTCCCCGTTTTCCAGGTCCCGCCCCAAGGAACCAGAGAAGGATTTATTGAACGGCTACAGGATGGATGAAGTCCTCGCCAAGCTCTGGAAGGAGCTGATCAAGCGGAACAAGCTGGATCCCAAAGAAATAAATGAGGCCATCACCGGCACCGCCAATCCACTGCTTGAGAACTTCACCTTTGGCGGCAAATTCCCTGCTTTTTACGCTGAGTTGCCTTTCGAAGTTGCAACACAGCAGGTTGACCAGCAATGCGGCTCCGCCCTCGCCGGCTTGCGCACGGGCGTTATGAGCATTGCCTGCGGATATTCCGATGTAGTCCTCTGCGGAGGCATCGAACACATGACCCACATCCCCATGGGCGGCGGCGGCGCAATTAAATATCCAGACAAGCTGATCAGCGATCCTATGTACAAGAAAATCGACCTTATGTTCTCTGTCAATATGGGCTTCACCGCGCAGAAACTGCAGGAGATGGCCGGCATTACCAGGGAAGATATGGACAAATTTGCGGTAAGGTCGCACCAGTTGGCTGCGCAGGGCCAGAAAGACGGCTGGTTCAAGGGCGAGATCATGCCGGTCGAAATTACCCTACCCGACGGCAGCAAACAGATGTTTGACTACGACGCGTCAGTCCGCGGCGACACCACGCTTGAGCAGCTTGCCGGATTGAAGCCTGCCTATAAGCCCGATGGCACGATCACAGCAGGCACGTCCTCCCCGTTGAATGCGGGCGCAACTGCCATGCTCATCATGTCCCGGGAGAAAGCCAATAAGCTCGGCCTCAAGCCCATGGCCAGCTTCGTTTCCTTCGGCATGGCCGGTGTAGATCCCACCATTATGGGGGCAGGCCCCGTTCCTTCCACCCAGGCAGCCTTGAAGGCCGCCGGTCTTAAAGCCAAGGACATCGATTACTGGGAGGTCAACGAGGCCTTCGCAGTCGTGTCCCTGTATGCTGTCAAAGAATTCGGCCTGAAATGGGACCAGGTCAATGTCCACGGCGGCGCCATGGCCATCGGCCACCCGCTGGGCGCCAGCGGCATCAGGCTGGTCGGTACCCTTGCCAGGATCCTCAAAGAGAAGAAAGGCAAATACGGCGTCGCTACCATGTGCGAAGGCGGCGGACAGGGTATCGCGGCCAAAGCCGAATAATTCAGTAATCAGTGATTAGCAAAAGAGGGCGGCCGCAAGGCCGCCCTCTTTTATAATTATTGCCTTTCCATGAAACGTAGGGGCGGGTTTTTAAACCCCGCCCGCGAAAACGGGCGCACCTGAAGGAACGCCCCTACGTTTGATTGCCTGATTATAAGCCGTAGGGGCGGGTTTTTAAACCCGCCCGCAAGAACACGGGCGGGCATTCATGTCCGCCCCTACGTAATTTTGGACTTCTTATCCACCCTGAGCAGGAAATATTCCATGCTGTCGTATAGCGCCAGCCAGCTCGCTTCGATGATGTTGGTGGAGCTCCCCACCGTCCTCCACTGTGTTTTACCGTTGCTGGATTCGATAAAGACGCGCACCAGTGAGCCTGTGCCGATGTTGCCTTCCAGGATGCGCACCTTGTAATCGATCAACTCGGTTTTAGCCAGTCCCGGGTAGAACTCCAGCAAGGCCTTACGCAGAGCGCGGTCAAGGGCGTTAACCGGGCCGTTGCCTTCCGA
>JAPLHJ010000280.1 GCA_026389675.1 Chloroflexota bacterium
ATATTCTTAATGATTATTTTTCGGCATAAACCAGATCGTTGCACTTAGCGCTGTCCTCCGGGTAATATTTGGACAGGATAAGATTGGTCACTACGGACAGTGCAAAAACAGGCAGCGTCCAGATAAGTCCCCATTGCAACCCCGGCGCCCCTCCACCCAGACGGTCAGATATTGCGCCTACCGCGACCGTGCCCAGCGTGGCGCCCAATCCCTGCATCACCAGTGCGGATATGCCGATGGCGGTTGATCTCAAGCCCGGTGCTATAACGTCATTCACGACGGCGAAACCGACGGGCAGGTTCAGTGCTACAAAGAACATGCCGAGTCCCAATAATGTCAGGAAAGTTGGCACTGGCTGTCCGATGCTTATAAACGCCGCTGCAAAAAATATCAGAGCGAGGAAGCATGTCAACGCAAGGAACAGCGGGCGGCCCCTGTTATAACGTCTCTGCCAGCGGTCGGCTAACAAGCCTCCCAGGGGGGCCAGGAACAGCACCAGGGATACCAGTCCGAAATTGCGGCCTGCCGCCGCCGCATCCATGTTATATGCGCGCATCAGGATCGTCGGTGTCCAGACTGTAACTGCGACGGTAGTAGTAAGGAAAAAGATCCCGCCTATGGTGGGCAAAAGGTAAGATTTGCATTTGAAAATGTCTGCCCAACTCTTGAAGTATTTTTTACTCAGGGTGGCTTCACCCTGTTCCTTGACCGACTTATAATCGGGCAAAAAGTACACGATGACGGCCAGTATCAGCCCGGGGATACCGAAGACATAAAAGGGCACACGCCAGTCGCCCGTAGCAGTGAGCAGCCAGCCACCTACTATCAGGCCAACCACCATGCCCAGCTGGCTGAAGGCAAAGAAGATACCGAGTATCAAAGACCTGACCTCCTTGCGGAACGAAACCGAGAGCCAGGCCTGGCCTACCGGGGAATAACCGGCTTCGCCGGCGCCGACCATGAATCTGGCCACCATCATTTGTCCAATGGTCATGCAAAACGCCGTGGCCAGGGTCGCCGCGCTCCAGATTACAGCCATAAGTGCTATGACTTTACGGCGCGCCCACCTGTCTCCAAAAATGGCTGCCGGAAGGGTAAGTATCGCTATACCGGCCGTGACCATGGCAACCAGGCCCCCTGCCTGCGCGTCTGAGAGCTTGAGGTTCGCCTTGACCGCTTCGAGTACCACGGTCATGATCGACCGGTCTGCGAAATTGATCAGCCAGAGCAATGACAATATTACCAGTATGGTTACCGCTGAACCCCTGCTGACCTCATACTTTTTCTCTTCCACGTTCCAACTCCTGTTATTATGCAAACTATCCCTTTGAATAGATTGAACGCAACCGTATCTGCAGACGTCTCATGTGCGTTTATGCCTCTTTCTTCTTCACCGGTATTCCGGTTGAGCAGGGCACACCTACCGAGCATAGCCCACAGCCGTAGATGAAGATGTGATAATGCTTGTTACAATAAGCCAGCGATTTGGATACCCGTAGATAACAGGTTTCCTTGTTATGTCCGTTCTCGTCAATAGCCTGAACCGGGCATTTTGCCGCGCATTTCAGGCACTTCACACCATTGTGGTGCAGGCAATTGGCGTGTATGTTTTCCGGCCGCAACCGGTCAGGCTGCAGCCGCAGATTAACAATGAAGCTGCCGCAGCGGTGTGCGGCGCCCTTTTCGGTGATGAGGAAGTCGTGCATGCCAAATGTCCCCAGGCCTGCCGCGTAGGCTATATGCCGGTGTGACCAGGGAGATGCCCAGCCTACCCTGGGATAACGCTGCTTTCGCATCAGGGGCGTGACATCAGGAGCTACCGCCAGCACACCTCTATCCATCAAATATGACACTATCTCCCTGACCATAGCCTGGCTGAATATCTCTCCCAGCAGGCGGGTATGCGCCCAGCGCTCGGATGGCCACTCGGTCACGGCCGCGTTCTCCTGCCGGGTCCTTTCCGTTATCGGCATTACGAAAGATATCACACTCAGGTCAGCGGCCTTGGGCGCAGGGACTCCGTTGTTGGCAGCCTGCCATGCCATCCACTCCTCCGGTGTCAGGTGGTGAGACCCGATGATTTTCTTGTCTTCCAGGAAAATAGGGTCGTCGCCCCTAACAAAGCTGACCAGCGGCTTATCGAATATCTTCTCACCGGCAAATGGATACTCCATCGCATTCATAGGGTGATTTTCCACTTTCTGCTCGATAGTTACCCGGAACCATTTTTCGTCAAGAACCGGGGCGCCGGGGGCAGGGACATAGTCAGCATTGAATTTGGGCTGCCGAGGATGCCCTTTGCCTTTCATCTCGCCAACTGCGCTCTTAATGCCCCTGATATCTGTGATAAAAGATAGTTTCCGGTAACTATTGCGCACCGCCATTTTGCACCTACTCTATATTTTAAATTCCCGTTGTTTTAATTTGCCGCTATGCGTATTGCCTTTCCCACATTTAATTAGGGATCTGTACTTTCCAACCATCACCTGATTGATTATTCGGGAAATATTGCTTTGACAGACGACGTTGCCTCGGAAAGTGCGCGCGTGGCACCCGTTGCACGCATCACCTTGGCCATATTACCGGTGAGCTTAAGTTGCCTGGTCAGCAGCGCCTGCGTCCCGTCAAGTTTCTTTTCATTGATCTTTTTCCACGTGGCCAGATTGCCGGCAATGGTGAATTCCGGCTTGTATTTGTCCTTATCTTTCTCCTCGATTATTTCAGATTTACGGCACTTTCCATGCCAGAGATCGAGGTACAAATACCTTCTTTCTGCAATCGGGCCGCCCGGCTCCAGGATAAAATAAAAATCACCCTCCCAGTCTTTGGCGGCTTCTTCATATTTCTTGCTCCCGTTGATAGCCTCGACAAAAGCATCGAGCCATCCCTGGCTTGCGAACTCGTACATCTCTCTCCTCCTTACTTATAGTTATCCAGGTCCCGTAGGGATCCCACTTATTTCAGTTTGCGCAACTCAGCCCTGAGCATTTTACCCAGTACATTCTTGGGTAGAGCGTCGATAAACTGCACCTGCCTGGGAGTTTTAAACTTTCGCAATGATTTGCTGCAATACTCGATGATCTCTTGCTCGCTGTACTTTTCCCCCGGCTTAAGTACCACGAAGGCCTTGATCTCCTCTCCATAAACGCGGTCTGCCATTCCGACACAGCACGCTTCAGCCACCCCGGGATGGCTAGATAGGACATCCTCGACCTCTTTGGGAGATATGTTTTCGCCGCCTCTTATAATGAGGTCCTTTTTACGGTCGGTTATGTAGAAATAGCCGTCTTCGTCTCTGTGGCCGATATCACCGGTATGCAGCCAGCCGTTCTTGAGGGTTTCCGCCGTTTCCTCCGGCAGGTTCCAGTACCCTTTCATAACAGCCGTTCCTTTAACCACCAGCTCACCGGTAGCGCCGGCCGGCAGTTCACGGTCATTATTATCGAAGACGCTCATCTTGTTCCAGGCCAGCATATTTATGCCTATTGAGCCATACTTTGGCGGGGCTGATCCCGGGTTGCCTGACGTGGTAGCCCCCGACTCAGTCATGCCCCAACCCTCGTCGATGTGCACACCGACCTTCTCCTTCCACTTGAGGCCGACACCCGGATCAAGCGCGGCGGCACCGCAGGCACAGAACTTGAGCGACGACAGGTCGTATTTATCCAGGTCCGGGTAGTCCAGCATGTGTACATACATAGTAGGCACAAAGGCAACGTAGCCTATTTTCAGCTCCTGTATCAGCCTCAGGGCTTCCGCCGGGTTCCACCACTTCATCACGGCGAACCTCCCGCCTATCAGGGCGCCGAAGTTCAGGAAAGCGATACCATACGAGTGGGAAAGAGGTAACACCGCCAAGAACAGTATATTCCGGTTAGACCCGGTCACCATCTGCTCCTCTTCCACCATCCTGTGAGTTCTTTCATCCATCTGCCGTACTGTATTACTCACAGTGGTGGGTGCACAAAGGAACTGGAAATCAGCAAAGCAGACCGCGTTTATCCAGAGCGTGTAGTGGGTGTGCATCACGCCTTTGGGATTGCCCGTTGTGCCGGAAGTATAAATGAGGGCTGCCAGGTCTTCATTATCCATATCCTCAATCCGGCACTCATCTTTACTATCCTGTAGCAGCTTGCCATAATACAGCGTCTCCGGCACATCGGTTTTATCAATGAGCATGATATGCTTCAGATCAGGGGCATTTTCCTGGGCAGCGCGGACCCAGGGCAGGTAATCCGAGTTGGTGATGGTCACTTTGGCTCCGCAGTCCTTGTAAATATAAGATATCTGGTCAGGTTTGAGTATAGGATTCATCGGGACTATGACTGCACCTATCCTGTAGACTGCGTTGAATGCCACAAATATCTCGATACAATTAGGTAATTGCGTAACTACACGGTCGCCCTTCCTTACACCCAGCGACTTCAAGGCATTGCCGAGGCGGCTGGCCATCCTATTCAATTCTGCATTGGTATACCATCTGCCCTCAAAATAGCAGGCATCGTATTCCCCGAATTTCCGCAACCCATCTTCATACAAGTTAGCCAGGTTCATCAGCTTACCTCCATAGAAAATTTATATGCAGTTACATCGAACAGCCAGCCTTCATCGAAACCCTCACCCGTGGATTAAAATTATTCATTAATGAGTAAATGACTGACCGCCAGTCATTTATTTTAACACCCGCGGCGGTTTTGTCAAGCCACCGTCCGAGCTTTTATCCCAGTTCTCTGAGCAGCGGTATCGCCCACCACTGCCATAGGGGCGCCACATAGCGTCGTTTGGGTCTCTTATCCTCAACGGCCCTGACAATCTGCCGGGCTATGCTGGCCGTATCCTTCAGCTCTGACCTTATGATCATAGATTCCGATTTCTTGATAACGTCCATGTGCCCCTTGTAAAGTAAGCTGGAATCTATCCATTCGTATTTCTTGCCGATGTTCTTCTGGTTGAAATCGGTGTGGTAGCCCCCGGGATTGACCATGACAACATCGATGCCAAACGGTTTCAACTCGGTGCGCAGAGAAAATGCCACGCTCTCAAGTGCAAACTTCGACATCCCGTAAGGAGCCAGGAAAGGGGTAGGCATGAGCCCGGCCATTGAGCCAATGAATATGATCCTTCCCTTTTGCATCTCAGCCATCCGGGGAATAAATCTACGGGTAAGCTCCAGGGCGCCGAAAACGTTTACGTCCAGGACACGTTTGACCCTCTCAAGGTCAATCTCGGCCAGCGGCCCTGAATCGCCGATCGCGGCATTATTTATCAGGACGTCTATGTCCCACTGGCCGGCTTTTTGCCTGTCTGCCGCATCCGTAACATCGAGCTTCTCGACGGTCACATTCGCCTTATTTTCCCCGAACGCGGCCCTGACGCTCTCAATCGACGCCGCAGCGTGCACCGTTGCATAGATGGTGTGTCCTCTGGCAGCCAGATTGCGGGCGGCATCAAGCCCGATTCCACCTCTGCATCCAGTTATCAATATTTTCATATCCTTTTCTACATCTCTCTATTTCTACATCAGCCCCGGCTATCTGCTCTCACCTTTCCGCAACCAGCTCACCATGATAGATGAAAGTCCGAACCGCTGCCGTCTTCGCTGAGGCTTCTTCTATTTTAGTTCGCGCCGTTGTCATTTTCGCAAAGTTGTACTAAAATGATCTCACGCTGGCATGTCGAACATTTGATAGATTAGCAATTCCTCATAATTTGGTCAAGCGGTTCAGTTGGCTGCATATATGCCCAAGTAATTTTCAGGAGGGCCGTTTATATGGCGAAGAAAGCGTCGGAGCTAAGCGCAACAGACCGGGAAATTTACACAAATCTCCTGAAATGGATGTGCACATCGTGGTATAGCCAGCCCATTACCGACAATTCCATCATGATGATTGCCTACCGCTACACCCCTGAGGAAGCAGACTATCTGACGGGCTTCCCTCTCTCGCCAAAAACACTCGAGGAGCTTGCCGGTTTCAAGAATACGGGAATTGACGAACTCACGAAAAAAATTGACGGGATGACCAGGAAAGGTCTGCTGTACAGCTTCACGAAAAATGATAAGCGTTATTACCTCTTGAATGAAATCTATACGAGCCTACGAACGTGGGGATGGCCAGGGCCGGCGGCCACTACCGAAAACAAAGCTTTCGCCGCATTGCTGGAAAGCTGGGGACCGGAGTTCATGGCACCCTGGGAATACGTCAAGGAGAAGGGCCTGCGCGTGATTCCCATCCAGCAGACCGTGGAAGATGATAGGCGGATACTGCCCTACGAAGATGTAAAGAAGATGCTCGATTCCTACACATATTTCTGCGTCACGCATTGCGGCTGTCGCGAGCGAAAAAACCTGGCCGAGCATACTCCCGACTGCAAGTACCCGTCGAGTGTCTGCCTGCACTTTGACCGCCTGGCCCATTACATCGTAGAGAACGGCATGGGGCGTGAGATCACCAGGCAGGAGGCCGCCGATACATTGCGCCATTGCGCCGACCTTGGCCTGGTGCACGGCATTAGTAACCAGCAGATGGGCACGGACACGATCTGTAATTGCTGCAGTTGCTGCTGCATGTGGTTTGATGGGTTACGCCAGCTCAAGAATGGCGGGACCATTAACCCCTCGAACTACCGCATCCATACCGAAGATATTACATGTACCGGCTGCGGGCTTTGCGTGAAACGCTGCCCTATGGACGCACTGAAACTAAAAGACGCTCCCACTGCAAGGGGCAGAAAAACCATGGTGGCCGGAGAGGGAGGGAAAGAGAAAGCCCTCATCAATAAAACCGGCAAGCTGGCAGTTGCCAACGCAGACCTGTGTATCGGCTGCGGCGTTTGCGCCTACAAGTGCCCTTCAAAGTCGCTGACCCTCGTGCGCAACGAGACCGAGCATCATCCACCCCAAACCGGTCGCGACTGGGTAATCCAGTATGTAACCGACACCGCCGGCTTCCGTCACAGCGACAATACGTGATGCATCCTTCGGAATAGGACTGGGACTACTTGATAAAAATGCGCCGAACGGAGATGGTTTGGGAAATACCCGGTAATAGA
>JAPLHJ010000236.1 GCA_026389675.1 Chloroflexota bacterium
ATCGCTATAGCTTGGACACTTACAAATAAATCCGGTATGCGTTACCAATTTTCCTGTGGAGTATGTTGATTGGACATCTTTCTTAATTTGCTCCGTGATTTCGGCCTTACCTTCGTACCACTATTCGTTGCGATGGATTCTATCAGCACGGTACCGATATTATTGACTATTACGCAGGGAATGCAGGATAAGGCGAGGAGCGTAGTGATACGCCATGCGCTGATTACGGCCCTGGCCCTGGGAATGGCGTTCATTGCCGTCGGAAAGGGCATATTCATCTTTATGGGCATCACCGTCAATGATTTCCTGATCGCCGGCGGACTTATCCTGTTTCTGCTGGGCGCCAAAGAATTAGTCGTGGGCAAGATGTTTGAAGCCCAGGCATCTACCGATGATAATGTCATGGGCATAGTGCCGCTGGGCACACCGCTGGTAGTTGGCCCGGCTGTACTGACCACTTTATTGATCCTTACCGACCAGTACAATATAGTCATGGTGACCTTTTCCTTCGTGGTAAACCTGCTTATATCATGGCTCTTTTTTGCGCAGGCCAACAAGCTGGTCAAAATGCTGGGACGCGGCGGAGTGCTGGCCCTGTCCAAAATATTTGCACTTCTGCTGGCTGCTATAGCGGTCGCCATGATACACCGCGGCGTCAAGTTAATGCTGGTTGGATAAAGGCGTCCGTTGGCCCGCGGCATGTGTGATATAATCTGGCTTAATTCATAGCTGATATCAATGTAAACATTTAATATTGGAGGTCAGCAGATATGTGGTTATGTACGCATTGCAGGCATCTTGAGATCGCGGATCAGAAGCCGCAGCGCTGCGCGATATGCGGGGCGGGCCCTGACAAGTTTGTGGAATATACCAACTCAAAAATCAGAGGAACTAAGACGTTAAAAAACCTGCAGGAAGGCTTCGTTGCTGAATCCAAGGCTAATATCAGGGACCTGGCATTCGCTTTTAAAGCGGACCAGGAGGGTTTCCCCGCTATTGCCGGGCTTTTCCGGGCCGTGGCTGAATCTGAAGCCGTGCATGCTTTTCACCACCTCCGGTTACTGGGTGTGGTCGCGGATACACAGGAGAATTTGCAGGCTGCTTTCGAGCGGGAGAATTTCGCCCGGGATGCCTATCCCGAGATGATTAAGGATGCATCAGAGGAAGGCAACACAGCCGTCGCGACTGTTTTCGGCTACCACCGGGACGTGGAAAAGGGGCACGCTAAATTATACGAAAAGGCCCTTGACCGCCTGATGGACCCCGAGGGCGTGGATTACTATGTCTGCAACGTTTGTGGTTATATACACGTAGGGATGGCTCCCGACGAATGCCCTATCTGCGGCGCTCCCAGGGACAAGTTCCGCAAAGTCGACTGACCCGAGTGAATCGTTATACAAACCTTGCGGGATATCTAACCGCGCAGTTTTGAATACATCTGCTCGAGGTTCTCCAGCCAGAGCGCCGGTTCTGCATCTGATGGCATCCTCCAGTCCCCCCGGGGAGATAGACTGACTGACCCTATTTTGGGACCTTCCGGCATGCAGGTCCTTTTAAACTGGTTGGCGAAAAACCTCTGGATGAAACTTTCCAGCCACCTGTGCAGTTCCTCAAGCGTATAACGGCCGTCGAAGAGCTTCTGCTTCCCGGCCTCATTGGCTAAGAAGAGTATTTTACCCGGAGGGCTTCCCAGCCTGACGAAAGGATAAAGATAGAAATCAGCCAGCTCAACCGGTCCGATCACGTCCTCACTCCTCTGTGTGATCTCTCCCCTGGCCGGGCTTTTTAACTCAGGAGAAATCGGGGTATCGAGCACATCGTAAAGTACTTTTTGCGCCTGTTTATTTGATAGCTCTTCATCGGCAGCCCAGCGTATCAGGTAGCGCACCAGCGTTTTGGGCACGGATACATTGACGTGATAATGCGACATATGGTCGCCCGCAAAGGTGCACCATCCCAGCGCAACCTCGGTCAGGTCACCAGTGCCGAGCAAAATCGCCTCAATCTGGTTGGCCTTGTTGAAGAGGAACTCGGTGCGGTATCGCGCCTGGACATTCTCAAAAACCACGTCTTCATGCCCGTCATGATCCAGGTCTTTTATATGGGATTTGCACGAAGTGGTTATGTTTACGCTCTGCAAGTTGACCTTGAGGGCTTTACATAAAGCTGTGGCGTTATCCCGGGTCCTGCTGGTCGTACCGAATCCCGGCAGGCTATAGGCATACACGTTATCCCGTGGTTTGCCCAGGTAGTCCATGGTTTTCGCGGCTACCAGCAGGGCGAGGGTGGAGTCGAGTCCGCCGGAAACGCCCAGCACCAGCCTTTGAATGTGTGAGCCACTCAGTTTTTTGGCAAGCGCCGCGACCTGCATGGCAAATATATCGCGGCACCTTTCGGCACGCCTGGCTGCGTCCTTAGGCACAAACGGCTGAGGGTCGATGTCCCTGAACAGCTTCACGGCTGCTATGTCGTCCACACTGGCCTCGATTATCCTGAAAGGCTTCAGGTGTTGCGGCGATTGACGGAAGCTGGTAATCGTCCTGCGGTCATGCGCCAGGCGGTCGAGGTCAATGTCTGCAACCACTATGTCCGTTTCAGCCGATAACCGCCGGGATTCACACAGCAGGTTGCCGTTTTCAGCGATAAGCGTATGGCCTCCAAAGACGACATCATTGGACGATTCTCCCGCGCCCGCAGAAACGTAACAGCATGCTGCGGCGCACCTGCCGGATTCGGATAGAACCATTGTCCTGCGCCAATCCGCCTTGGCCAGGAGCTCGTTGCTGGCAGATATGTTGATCAGCATAGAGGCGCCGGCCAGCGACTGGTACTCGTGGGGCGCCAGGGGTACCCAAAGGTCCTCACAAATCTCAACCCCGATTACCGCGGAATGCACGCCGCGGATAGAGAAGAGGATGTTCGTGCCAAAGGGGACGGGCGTTTCACCGATATGGGCGGTATCAGAGCAGGCGTCTTCACCCGATACAAACCACCTGCTCTCGTAGAATTCCTTGTAGGATGGCAAATATGTTTTGGGGATGATCCCCAGTATATGCCCTGAATTTATTACAGCCGCGCAATTGAATATTTTTTGATCTATGCACAGGGGTAGGCCGACGATGATAAGCATACTGGCATTGCGGCTGGCCTGCACAACCCTGTTCAACGCTTTCTCCGCCTTTTCCAGCAGGACTTGCTGCTGTACGAGGTCAGCGATGGTGTAGCCGGTCAGCGACATCTCGGGAAATGCCAGTACCTGTATGCCCTGAGCTGTTGCCTTCTTGATTACAGCGCAGATCGTTGATACGTTGAAATCGACGTCGGCCACTTTAAGCGACGGCACTGCCGCGCCTATCCTGATAAATCCCAGGTCCCTGTTGAGATAGATTGGCTGGCTCAATTATTCACACCTCTTAAATAGTGCAACGGCCATTAGCTTTGGTTATAATAAAACCTTAGCGCAAGAAAATCAAAAACAGGCATGATTTATTGTAAGGTTTTTGGGGAGAAATTCATATGTTGAAACTGGTATTGCTGCGGCACGGTGAAAGTACCTGGAACAGGGAAAACCGTTTTACAGGATGGACGGATGTAGATTTATCAGAAAAAGGAATAGAGGAGGCGAAGCAGGCAGGCCGGATACTCAAAGAACGGGGCTATGAATTTGATCTGGCCTTCACATCTTTGTTAAAGCGTGCTATCCGGACTTTATGGATAGTCCAGGACGGGATGGACCTTATGTGGATACCGGTGAAAAAATCGTGGAGGCTTAATGAGCGCCACTACGGGGCGCTGCAGGGATTAAATAAATCCGAGACGGCCAAGAAATACGGCGAAGACCAGGTATTAATCTGGAGAAGGAGTTACAATATACCGCCTCCGGCGCTGAAAAAGGGCGATTGCCGTTATCCCGGCAGTGACCCGCGCTACACAATGCTTACACCCGACCAGGTACCACTATCTGAGAGCTTGCGGGATACTTACCGCAGATGCCTGCCGTACTGGCACAAATCCATAGCACCCGCCTTGCGGGCCGGTAAGCGTATTATCATTTCAGCCCACGGCAACAGCATCCGCGCGCTGGTAAAATATTTAGATGCAGTCAGTGAAAAGGATATCGTGAACCTGAATATACCCACAGGCATCCCGCTGGTTTATGAGCTTGACGGCAGCTTGAGGAGGTCCAGGAGTTATTATCTGGCCAGTGATGAAGATCTCAAGAAAGCCAGGCAGGCGGTGGCCGACCAGGGCAAGGCAAAATAGCGCTCTGATGTAGGGACGGGTTTTAAGGTTTTCTTCGTCATTGCGAGCCTTATTATTCTGTCATTGCGAGCGAAGCGAAGCAATCTCTATAAGCAAAGGCGTAATGCCGAAAGATTGCTTCGTCGCTGACTGCCGCGCATTCGGCTCGCAGCTTCGGCTCACCCTCGCAATGACAAGAGGAAAAGCTCTTTACGGGCGCACCTGAAGGTACGCCCCTACGGCTAAATTTAGTCTGAGGAAACATCGGTACGGTATCCATTGTGTATGGCATCTTCCCGTACGTCTTTGGCGATATATTCCTCTTTTACCAGGCGGCCGTCGCGGAACCACAGCACACGGTCGGCGAATTCCCTCTGTTCGGGCTCATGTGTCACCATAAGTATGGTCTGGCCCAGGTCATTGCAAAGCTTTCTCAGCAGCCTGAGAACAATACCTTTATTCTCAGTATCGAGGTTGGCGCAGGGTTCATCGGCGAAGAGAATTTTCGACTTATTGACGAGCGCGCGGGCGATGGCCACCCTCTGCTGTTCGCCTCCCGAGAGTTCGCTGATCAGGTGGTGCAGGCGGTTGTCAAGGCCGACCCTGCCCATAAGCTCAGTGGATACCCTGATGAACTCCTTTCGTTTCATGCC
>JAPLHJ010000258.1 GCA_026389675.1 Chloroflexota bacterium
AGATAGTTCAGCTTCTTGGATTCCTCCGCCGAGGCTACATAATGCAATCCACGGAAGCCGAAAGGATCCTTCTGAGTCCTGAGGAATTCTGCAGTTTCGGAATCGTAGCACTCGGGGTGAACGCGAAAGATATCGGTAGCATCAATAGCCAGGGGGCTATCTACATAAACAGGGATGTCTGGGATACTGTGCGACAGCTTCAGTTGATTCAGGTAATATATCAACTCCTGTGTCCTTTCCAGTGCAAAAGACGGTACGATAAGCTTCCCGCCTGCTGTAACCGTTTCGTTTATCACGCGGGCCAGCTTGTCCATGACATTGTTTATATCGGCATGCAGCCTGTCGCCGTAGGTGCTCTCAATAATAAGCACGTCGGAATCAGTTACTACGTACGGGTCACGGATTATCGGCATGTTGTTGCGTCCCAGGTCGCCGGTGAAGCAAACTGATAACCTCCGCCCGCTGTCCTCTATATTCAGCATGGTGATGGCGGAACCGAGTATATGGCCTGCATCGTGGAAAACAACATGGATATTGTCGGCCAGGTTAAAGGGATGCTCGTAGGAGCAACCGCGCAATAATTTAAGTGTGGGAGGGACGGCTGATTTTCTGTAAAGCGGCTCTACGGCAGGTTCATTATGCCTGCGCCGGACCTTGTTGACGTAGTCGATGTCCCCTTCCTGTATATTGGCCGAGTCAGTCAGCATGATATTGGCCAGGTCAAGTGTGGCAGATGTACAGTGGACATCACCTTTATAACCCGACCTGACCAGGTTCGGTAAATCACCGAGGTGGTCCATATGCGCGTGGGAGATGATAACGGCGTTCAGCGATTTCGGATCAAAGGCGAAATTCAGATTGCGCTCATAGGTGTCTGCCCTGCGCCCTTGGAAAAGCCCGCAATCCAGCAATATGCGGTAGCTATTGATATCCAGCAGGTGCCTTGAACCCGTCACCGTGCGCGCCGCGCCATGGAATGTGAGGTTAATCAATTGCCCTCCTGCCCACAATGGCCTGCCTTAGATACCAGCTGCTGACGATGTCTTGGACATCCTCGGGCTGGTCGGATATCCTTAACAGGTGCAGGTCCTCTTCAGAAATATAGCCGGGCTGCAATACGGTGCTCTGCAGCCAATCGAGTAGCCCTCGCCAGAAAGCGGAGTTAAAGAGTATTACCGGGAAAGGCTTGATCTTTTTGGTCTGTATGAGTGTAAGTACCTCGGTCATTTCATCCAGCGTGCCCAGGCCGCCCGGCATGATGACAAATGCTGAAGCGTATTTAACCAGCATCACCTTCCGCACAAAAAAGTGGTTGAAAGAAATGGTGAGATTTGAGTAGATATTGCTTTTTTGTTCTTGGGGAAGCTCTATGTTAAGACCGATTGATTTAACCCCGGCTTCACTGGCGCCGAGGTTGGCCGCTTCCATCATTCCCGGCCCGCCGCCGGTTACTATATTGAATCCTTGCTTGCCCAGCAGACTGGCTATCTGCCTGGCATTCTGGTAATCGGCCTGCTCGGGAGTAGCCACGGCCGACCCGTAAATCGTGACTGCCGGCTCAATCGCTGAGAGCTTGTCAAAACCTTCCACCAGTTCGCCGATATACCTGAATAAACGCCAGGATTCTTCTTTTTCTAAGGCATTGATTTCATATCTTTCGGGCATATAGCACCCCTCTTGCAGCAATTATACACCATGATTAGCACCTGGAGAGAACGCCGTTCCGGAAAGCGAAAATATCCTGCCCTGTTGATAATCATTGATCCAATGTGATCATCGAGCCTTCGGCTGTCTTGGTGATATTGATGAGGACAGGGAACCTTTCCTTTATCTCATCAAGATGGGTGATGACAAAGACCTTCTCAAAATCGTCCTGGATGGAATGTATCGCCTCAACTAATTTTTCAACGCCCGCGTTATCCTGTGTGCCGAATCCCTCATCGATAATCAGTATGGGCATTGAGGCGCCCGCCCTTCTCACCAGCAGGCGGGAGATAGCTATGCGGAGCGCCAGGTCTATCCTGAAAGCCTCTCCGCCACTGTACATTTCGTAGCTGCGGGTACCTAACTCGTCTGCGATTTTTATATCCAGGGTTTCCACTACGGAGCCTTTCTTGGTGTCCTTCAGTGGTTCCAGCGAAATGGACATCCGGTTGTCTGTCATTTTCCCGAGGAGGAGATTTGCTTCATTTTCAATTTCCGGCAGCGTGTCCTCTATACATTTTGCCGAGGAGTAGATTGGCTTCGTTTTCAATTTCCGGTAGCGTTTCCTCTATTATCAGCGCCTCGATACCACGCTTGCTGAATATCTTGACCAGTTCCGTATAGATGCCCTCGGCCTCTTTGCAGTTGCGCAGTAGCGTTTGTTTGGCATTTTTCTCGGCAGCAAAATCATCAAGCTGCTTTATCTGTTCGCTTAGCTCCGCGAGTTTGTCCCTGATGGTCCTCTCTTTATTATTGAAGGTGGATAGTTGAGCGTCGAGCGTGTCTAATTGTGCTGAGATTTGCGGCAGCGTGGCTAACTCGTTCCGGATCTGGCTGCCCTGGTTTGTCAGGTTTGTTAGCTCTTCCTTTATGAGTGCGATGGCCTTGACAGAGTCCTCTTTTATCTTTGCCTGTGATTCATTTTGCAGCCTGGCCTCCGTCAGGGCCGTATTTAACTTTTCGAAACTCTGAAGCCTTACCCTGTCGTGGCTTATCCTGGTGTGGGTCGCAGGATCATAGGCCAGTTCTTTAAGTTCCCTGTCGATGGCCGCAACCTCTTGTTGCTCTTCCCGGGCGTAATCCCTGCTTTGTAACCTGGCGTTCAAATCCTGCATGGTGATTCTTCTGGTTGCTAATTCAGTTGAGATTGAATTTATCTCAGATATATCCTTCTCTATTATGGCCAATTGCCGCTTGTTTTCATCCCTTGCCGCTTTATGGGAGCTTTCTTTCTGCCGTGTTTCCTTCTCCATTCTACCGAGAGCCGTCTTGCTCTCGGCTATTCTGTTTGAGTTCTCCCTCGCCTGGGATAATTTCTGTTGCAAATCAATTGTCAATTTATCTTTTATCCGCTGGCATCCGTCAGGGCCAAGCTCCGATTCACACAAGGGGCAGGCTGCGCCCGCATGCGACATCATCTCAATTTTCTCTTTTATCTCCTGTATGGCGGCGGCAAGTTCCGAATTAAGTGCCGACAGGCTACCGATATCAGAATTCAGCTTGTTTATCTGTTTGTTGGCGGCCTCCAATTGCAGCTCAGCTCCTTTTAATTCTTCCTGTTGCTGGAGCAACTCAGCACGTTTATCCCGTAACTGAGGTAGCCTGCCGGACTTATTTTCAAGCTCGGCAACACGCATGGAAACCAGCTTGAATTCATTGGCATAAGTGTTTTGGGCGGCCGTTATCAACGACTCAAGCTTATTTCTGCGATTTGACAAGGAATTGGCTTTTTTCAAATTCTCGTTGAATTTCTCTTCCGCGATCGTAGTTTCACGGAATTGACTGTAACCCTGCTCGATTTGCGCCCCGTCAGCGAGGACTTGTTGGTAGCGTTCAATATTGCTGACCGATGAGTCCAGTTGCTTTTGCTGGGCAGCCTGGTCTTTTTGGCGCAGGGCAACCTGCCGGGTAAGTAAATCCAGTTGTTCTTTGCGGGCGGTGAGAGAATCCTTTTTCCGCCGGAGTCCGGAAGCCTCAGTCTCCACCACCTTTTTTGTCTGAATCAGCAAATTGAGTTCATCAAGCAGGTTGTTACGGGTGCTGTCATGCTGAGGCCTTTCCGAGATCTTGGACTGAAGCGATAAAATATCCCTGTCGAGGATGGTGGATTCAGATCGATTTTTATCGACGTTGGTCCTGGCCTCCAGTTCTAATTGATCATAAAACGAAAGATCCAATATATTGGCAAGAATCTCTTTGCGTTCCCCCGGCCTTTTCTTGCTGAATTCATTGGATCTTCCCTGCAGCAGCATGGCGCTGTTGATGAAGGTCGCGTAATCAAGGTGAAGCAGGCTATTTATCTTGGCCTGGGTTTCCTTTTTTACGTGTTCTCCAATAGGCTTAAACATATTACCGTTAAATAACTGCAGGTCAAGCATGGTCTGGGGGGCCCTGGTTGCAGAAGCCTTTGAATATTTGCGGATTATGCGGTATCGGTCAGCAGCGGATAAGAACTCAAGCTCGACCTCCATCTCGCTTTGACCGCTGTAAATAAGGTCATCATTTTTGCCCCGCGAAGTTTCACCCCATAGTGCCCAGGTTATGGCATCGAATATGCTGGATTTACCACTGCCGTTATCTCCGCACAGGCATGCAACGTGAAGACTTTCGAAACTTAGCGGCGCTACATTGTCCCGGTAGCACATGAAGTTTTTGAGTTTAAGTTGAACCGGTATCAAATCTGCTCTCCGTTACCCCAACGTATCCGGGGAATTATGCCGAGGTTATCGCCGATAAAATATGCTATGCTTTATTGGTCAGCCTTAATCTAACAGTTGGATCCGGATAGACCATTTTACCACAGCATATTCAAAGTTGGTTGAATTGTAGATAACTAAGGGAAGGTATGTTCGAAGCGTTAACAGAAAAACTGAGCAAGGTATTCAGCAGCCTCAGCAATAAAGGCAGGATAAGCGAAAAAGAGGTTGATGAAGCACTGCGCCAGATACGTTTGGCGTTGCTGGAAGCCGATGTTAATTTCAAAGTTGTAAAGAGCTTCCTGTCAGCAGTTAGAGAAAAGGCGGTTGATGCTAAAGTCCTGGAGAGCTTAACTCCCGCACAGCAGATTATCAAGATCGTTAATGGGGAGCTTAGCGGCATTCTCGGCAAAGAGCCGTCTCATTTAAAAGGCTCTGCCAGACAGCCTTCGGTGGTTATGCTGGTGGGGTTACAGGGTGCGGGCAAAACCACCACGGCAGCCAAGTTGGCTTTGCATCTCAAACAATCGAACCAGAAGACGTTGATGGTTGCCGCCGACACACGGAGGCCAGCGGCTATCGAACAACTGAAGGTACTGGGCAACCAATTGGATATACCTGTGTACTTTGAAGACAGAGTGGCTGATCCGGTTCAGATCTGCCGCAATTCTATCAGGAGGGCGGAAGAAATTGCTGCATCCTGGGTTATCATCGATACGCAGGGGCGTTTACACATTGATGAAGTATTAATGAAGGAGTTGGTGGATATAAAGAAGGCAGTTGCCCCGGCTGAGATACTGCTGGTAGCTGATGCAATGACAGGTCAGGACGCTGTCAATATAGCCGCTGAATTTAATAAGGCGCTTGGAATAAGCGGGCTCATCTTAACCAAGATGGATGGCGATGCCCGTGGAGGCGCAGCACTTTCCATAAAATATGTGACCGGTGTGCCGATTAAATATTTTGGGGTGGGAGAAAAAGCCTCTGCGCTGGAGGTTTTTTACCCGGAAAGGCTGGCGTCGCGCATACTTGGCATGGGTGACGTGCTTACACTGATTGAAAAGGCAGAGAAGACATTCGATAAGCAAAATTTGGAAAAGCTTGAGTCGAAATTGCGGAAGTCGGAATTTGACCTGGACGACCTGCTTGAGCAGATGAGGCAAATAAAGAAGATGGGCAGCTTCACGCAATTAGTCGATATGATACCCGGATTTTCCAAGCTGACCAAGGGCATATCGGATAAGGAAAGCCTTGACCGCACACGTAAAATCGAGGCCATAATTTTGTCTATGACAGGCGAAGAGAGAAGGCATCCGGAACTGATTAATGGCAGCAGGAAAAAGAGAATAGCTAAAGGCAGTGGGACTACCCCGGGTGATATCAACCAGGTGCTTAACCAGTTCTACAATATTCAAAAAATGACGAAGATGATGGCCAAAGGCAAGCTGCCCAAGAATATGCCCAACCTATTGGGCCGCTGAAAGCGCAGCTATTTATTTACCTTGGTGGTTCCCGCCAGCTTTAGCTGGCCTTCGCTGATGGTGATTTCCTTTAAATCAGAGTGCAGTTCTTCCATCGGGGCATTCAATAGGATCATTATGTTGACAAGATCCTGTATTCCCTCGTCAAAGCCTTGCGGCACGGGCACCTTGCCCAGGTAAAAATCCTTAATGATGAATTTTGGTTTACCGTTCTCTATATCAAGGGTCCCGATTACCGCCGTTTTCACCGGGGCGGCAGGGAAGCTCCACGCATTGTAGACCACGAGATAGCCGTCATTGAAATTTACCAGCATTTCCTTAGCTGGCAAAGTGCCTTCCGCCAGGGCCATTACTATGAGTGAATTAATTTCTTCTTCAGTTATCGTAAGCTCCATATTTTTGGCCGGTTGGCTGCTGTCAATGGCTGCTGCTTCCTTTTTCAGTTCGCTGAGTTTATTATTCAGGCTGTCAACAGATTCAGCTGACAGGACAACGGGATGCATGCTCGAGCGTATATCCGGGGTCAGTAGCGCCAGTACGTAACCCACCAGCAGCGCAATAATGGCTAACACAGCCAGCGCGCCCATAAATATCAAAAATCCCTTAAGGATTCCCATTAATTTCCTCCTTAACACGAGTGAAACTATTCGAGATAGTCTTTTAGCTTGCGGCTCCTGCTGGGATGGCGCAATTTGCGCAGGGCTTTGGCCTCAATCTGCCGGATCCTCTCGCGTGTGACATTGAATTCTTTACCCACTTCCTCCAATGTACGGGCCCGGCCATCTTCCAGGCCAAACCTCAATAAAAGCACCTTTCTCTCACGGTCGGTCAATTCTCCCAGTACTTTATCGAGTTGCGCCTTAAGCAATTCGCGGGAAGCCGCATCAGCGGGTGGAAGATTGGAGCGATCTTCGATGAAATCACCCAGGTGGCTATCCTCTTCCTCACCGATGGGCATTTCAAGGGAAATCGGTACCTGCGAAAGCTTCATAATTTCTCGGACTTTGTCTGCCGATATCTCCATCCCCACGCCGATTTCTTCACAGCTTGGCTCCCTGCCGAATTCCTGGGACAGCTTCCTGTTAACCTTTAGTAACCTGTTGATTGTTTCCACCATATGTACGGGGATCCGTATGGTCCTGGCCTGGTCGGCAATTGCCCTGGTGATCGCCTGCCTGATCCACCAGGTGGCGTAGGTGCTGAATTTATACCCCTTACGGTACTCAAATTTTTCCACGGCACGGACCAGCCCGATGTTACCTTCCTGGATTAAATCAAGTAACGGCATGCCGTGCCCGACATATTTCTTGGCCACACTAACCACAAGCCTCAGGTTGGACACTGTCAACTGCTTACTGGCTTCTTTGCCTTCTTTGTCGATAATATCGAATTTATGCTGGAAAGCATGATTATTGTCGTCAATCTTCGCAGCAAGTTTAACGTCCCCGTTTTTGATAACTATCTGCTTTACCTTATCCCAGGTAGACTTGCCATCGATGATAGAAAAAATCTCCGGATTGATCATCCTGACATAAATCGAATAATCGACTAACCTCTTCTCAATCTCAGAGTGCTCCAGGGACAATTCCTTGGCAATTTTTTCTACGGTCTCAGGATTGATAAATTCGTCGATGGCCTGGTGAAGTTTCTGATTAAGTAATTTCTCCTTGAAACTGGGTTTTTTACCAACATTGAGGTGTTCGGACAATTTATCCAGTACCGTGTCGCATTCGCAGAGGTTTTTCAGCGCCTGGATAACAAAATCAGAAGTTGAAGGGAACCTGTTTAAGTTATGACGAAAACGGTCTTTGATATATTCCATATATTTGTAAGGCTCGATTTTGCTGGCCAATTCCCGCTCAAGTTTGGCATTAAGCAAAGGGTATTTGCCTATCTCGTGCAGGTACATCCGGACAGGGTCATCAATGGCCTCATGCTCGGTAAGCTCAATCTCAATCCCTACCAGCGGTTTTTCCTCTTCTGCCTCAGGTTTCAGCCACTCTTCAGCGAACTCGGCCGGAGCTTCGATGTCACTGAACAGCAGTTCTTTTTCGACGTGCGTTATTACAGGGATTTCAGCCTTTGCCCACGGGTCGTGCCGAACCTCAAAGCCTTCCGGGGCCGGTTTCGCTGCGGCTGCCTCGGTAACGGCCGGTTTAACCGACACTTTTTTTTCGACTTTTACAGGCCGTGCCTTTTTTTTACTAATTGGTTTTGTACTTTTTGCCATTTAGACTCCCCTGGTGCGGCTGAAGAGGCGCCCCCGTTTCTTAAAGATACTCTGCAACTGCCGGCTTTCATCTATACCATGTTCTATCAGTTTAGCCACCTGGCTTTCAATATCGCCCTTTTCCTTTTCTGCCGATAGTATCAGTTGTTTCTTTATTTCAAGGCTTCTGACATACCCTTCCAGCAAACGGTTGATACAATCCTTAAGTGCCAATTCCCTTTCTCTCTTATCGAGAATCAGGCTGCCCGGTAACCTGGTGTGAAATGACAGCACATGCCTGAAATAATCGATCATGGACGGGTCAAGCCCCGCCATAATTGTATCTATATCAGGATTAGCCTGCCATTTTAATAATATATCCTTATTTTCAGAATGTTCAAAATAATCTGCTGAAAGAGTTAATCCCTGTTCTCTTAAATCCGTGTATTGCAATAGCAAAGTCAGGCAATACTCTTCAATGTAACGTGATGTTACAGTCAGGTCGGTATAATCTCGTTTTGCCTTGCGGTTATACGATGATTTATTTTTTCTTTCTGCTGACTGTAAATCGAATAGCGCATCACTTACGAACCGCTCGTCAATTCCGAGCAATCCCGCCAGTTTTTGTACATAATGCGCACGCCGGATAGCATCACTTATCTGAGAAATAATGGGTAATAATTTTGAAACTACTGCGGATTTATCTTTAGAACTATCGAAATTAATGTTAGCAATTTCTTTTTTTAAAGTAAAATCTATTATAGGTTGGGATTCCTTCAGTAATAGCGCCCACTTTTCAGGTGAATTCCGTATTATCTCATCAGGATCTTTTCCATCACGGATTTCCACCACCTGGACTTCATATTTTACTAATTCTGCGTACGTCTTAGATTGCGTCCAGGGCATCCAATGGTCTTTGGGGATTTGCTCATCAAGGGTCACTATGCTTCGGGTGGTTGCTTCGATTCCCGCCGGATCCGCGTCTAAGGCGACAATAATATTCCTGGAGAGTTTCCTCAATATGGAAATTTGCCGCTCGGTCAGGGCGGTCCCCATTGACGCAACAGTATTGCTGAATCCGTACTGATGAGCAGTGATGGTATCCATGTAGCCTTCGGTGATAACTACACTATCCTTCTCCCTGATCGGGCCCTGGGCGCGGTCTATACCGAAAATGATGCTGCTCTTATCGAAGAGAACGGTCTGCGGCGAATTCAAATACTTCGGCAGCGAATCGTCCAGGGCACGGCCGCCGAACCCGGCTACACGCCTCTTGATATCCCGTATCGGGAAAATCAGCCTGTTTCTGAACCTGTCATAATATCCGCCGGTATCACGGGGTACGATTAAACCAACCGCGAGTTGTTCCTCTGCTGCATAACCTGATTTGGTAAGATAATTCGTAAGTCCATCCCACTTGTTGGGAGCATAGCCAAGCTGAAAATCCCCGATCGCCAGGGAGGATAATCCCCGCTTATCCGCATATTGCCGGGCCGTTAAGGCCTCCGGTTCATGCAGCAGCAGATAATGAAAATACTCGGCGGCAACCTCATTTAACTTGAGTAAACGGTCCAGTCTCGCGGTGTCTTCTTTAGAGCGCAGTTCAGTCTTGCCTGACAGGGTTATGCCGGCCTTATCTGCAAGCAGGCGTAGCGCCTGGCCAAAGTCCAGCCCCTCTTTTTTCATCACAAATGTGAATATGTCACCGCCTGTCGCGCAGGCGCCGAAGCAGTGCCAGCTTTGTTTCTCGGGAAAAACAAAGAACGAGGCCGTTTTTTCAGCGTGGAACGGGCAAGTTGCTTTGAAATTGCGCCCGGATTTGCTCAACTGAATATATTGAGAAATGACATCGACAATGTCTAATTTCTGCTTGATATCGTCTGTTACGTTCATTGCTTCACGGCCGGCCGGCTCTCTATGTCAGCGTCTGCGGTTCAGGATATTTGTGCTGCCCTGAGTATAGCATAATGATCGGTCATGCCTGCTATATAATCGGTTACCTGCCTTTCCACGGTATCATTGCTACGAGTATATTCTTCCGGCAGGTATTGGGGATTGTTAATGTAGTAATTATACAAGGAAATGATTACTTGATGGGCTTGTGATGTTTCCGCTTCTTCAAGCCCGGCGAAATATACTCGGGAAAACAAAAACTCGCGGAGCTCATTAGCGGCATTTCGTATCGTTTCATTCATGCCGATCACCGTGATATCCTTCTCCGCAGAAGTCATTTTATGGGCAGAGAAATCTACAATATTGCTGACCAGCGTGTTTATGCGGTTTGAATTGGTTTTTCCCAGTATTTTTAACGTGGAAGCCGGCAAATCTGACTGATATATAACTCCCGCACGGATGGCGTCTTCCAGGTCGTGGTTGATATAGGCAACAAGGTCGGCCATTTTAACAACCTGGCCTTCAACCGTTGAAACATTGTTCCAGCCTTCATCCAGGATTTCCAGGTTGCCCTTGGAGTGGTTGAGTATGCCATCTCTGACCTCCCAGGTCAGGTTGAGTCCCTTCCCGTTTCTCTCTACGCAATCAACAACGCGCAGGCTTTGCTCATAATGCCTGAAACCACCGGGGAGCAATTCATTGAGCACCTGCTCTCCTATATGCCCGAACGGGGTGTGGCCTAAATCATGCCCCAGGGCGATAGCCTCGGACAGATCCTCATTGAGATTTAGAGCACGCGAGATAGTACGTGCTATTTGAGATACTTCAAGGGTGTGTGTCAGCCGCGTAACATAATGGTCACCGAGCGGGGCAATAAATACCTGTGTCTTGTGTTTCAGCCTTCTGAAGGCATTTGAGAATATAATACGGTCCCTGTCGCGCTGGTATGCCGTCCTGAGAGGACATGGTTCCTCGGCAATTAATCTGCCCCGGCTGTCTTTGCTGCGTGCGGCAAGAGGCGATAAACGTTCCTCAGCCCGTTCCAACCGCTGCCGGACCGATAAATCAGACATCATCAGAGTTCCACAGGCAGGCTAAACGTTAAACAGGAAATTGATAATATCGCCATCCTGGACTGTATAGTTTTTACCTTCGAGTCTCAGTCGGCCGTGCTTGCGCGCCTCGGCCATAGTTCCGCTGCTGATGAAATCGTTATAGCTGATGGCTTCCGCCCGGATAAATCCTTTTTCGATGTCCGTATGGATCTTGCCTGCCGCTTTGACGGCCTGTGTATTATCATGGATGGTCCATGCCTTAACCTCGTCGTCGCCAACAGTAAAAAACGAGATCAGACCGAGCAGCGAATAGGAATGTTTAATAACTGTATCGAAAGCGGTTTCCTGCAAGCCTATGTCGCGGCGGAACTCTTCAGCCTCCTGGTCATTAAGCTGGACCAATTCCATTTCAAGTTTGCCGCACATGGATATCAAATCCACCTGTGGCATCGTATACGCTGTTTTCAATGCTTGCAGGGCTACGCTATATCCGGGAAGTTGCTTTTCCCCGATATTTATGACGATAAGCATGGGTTTCGCGGTTAAAAACTGATAGTTATTAAGAGCGCGCAATTCGTCTGCCGTCAATTTTTGCAGCCTGATCGGGACACTCTTGTCTAAAGACTGCTTGATCCTGTTGAGAAGCGCCTGCTCTTTTAAGGCTGCGTCACGTTCCGCCGATTTGCCCATTTTCAGGCCTGATTCAAGGCGGCTAAGCCTTTTTTCTATTATGGTAAGGTCGGAAAAAATCAGTTCCATATCGAGTGTTTCGATATCCCGCAAAGGGTCAATATTCCCCTCGATATGCGGGATATTCTCGTCCTCAAAGGCCCGTACGACCTGAAGTATGGCATCCGCCGTGCTCAGGATATTAAGAAACTGGCCGCTCACCCCCTGTTCCTTGCCGAAACCCCTGGGCAGTCCACCGATATCTATGTATTTTATCTCGGCTGGAGTAGTTTTTTTAGGATGAAAGATCTCACTGAGCTTGAATAATCTGGCATCCGGCACCTTGGCCACCGCGGGATTTGTAGTCAGGCCGCTGCCGGCATGGGGCTTATGCTCGGCTGTGAACTTGGTCAGGGCATTGAAAATAGTTGTCTTTCCACTACCGGGTAAACCTATAATGCTTATTTCCATATTAAGGCCTCGCTCAATTAAGAAACTATAGGACAGCCACGTTGAAAATGCAAAATCCCGCAATGAATATATTTATAAGTTGTGGCAGGATTATAGCCTGTGCTATAATCAGTGGAATTTGCAATCTGGAGGGTTTATTGTGCCCAGTTATGAACTGGTTTGTATTTTAAATGCGAGCCTAAGTGAAGAGGATTTCTCCCGCGTGTTGGGAAAGGTTAATGATCTTGTTACCAAATTCGGCGGTACGGTTAGCGAAACTACTCAGTGGGGCAAGAGAAGGTTTGCCTACCCGATTAATAAGCAGGCTGAAGGGAATTACGTATTCGAGAAAGTGCAGATCAAACAGACCGCTTTGAAAGAGCTTGATGCTAATTTGAAGCTTTCAGATGATGTAATAAGGTATTTGTTTATTCGTGAGAATAGCTAATACACGGAGGGGTAGATATGGCGAGTTTAAACAAGATCTTATTGATTGGTAATGTTGGCGGCGACCCCGAAATGAGATTTACGCCAAGCGGTGTGCCGGTAACAACTTTTTCTTTGGCCACGAACCGCAATGTTTCGTTACCGGACGGTTCGGTCAAGAAGGAAACAGAATGGTTTCGCATTACTGCGTGGAGAAAGCAAGCTGAAACCTGTAACCAATTTTTAACCAAGGGTAAGCTGGTTTATGTTGAAGGCAGTTTACGTACGAATACATGGGATGGAAAGGATGGGCAAAAGCACACATCGCTTGAAGTTAATGCCGATCGGGTTTTGTTTATAGATAGGCAGGGTGCGGCTCCGTTACCACCGGACGAGGGTCCTGCAATTGAAGGCGATATTGAACCCGAAGATATCCCTTTCTAAACCCTTAATTGTATATAAAGGAGTATTAATAGACTGATGGAAAGCAATACCGGACTGAGAAGGGAGAGGGGGCGCAAATTTATTGTCAAACCCAAGGTTTGTATGTTTTGCGCGGATAAAGTGCCTATAGATTACAAGAATGTGTCTCTTTTAGGACGTTTTGTTTCAGACAGGGGAAAGATTGTGCCCAGGAGGCGCACCGGCGTTTGTGCCAAGCATCAACGCAGTTTGGCCCAGGCTATCAAGCGGTCGCGCTTTTTGGCCATGTTACCGTCGTCGCCCGAGCACGTTTACAATATCAGCGGCGCCGAAAAAAAAGCATAATTAATTTGGAGAATTGAATTGCCCAAGAGGACTTATCAGCCAAAAAAAAGAGGAAGAATAAGGAAGCACGGCTTCCGCGCACGCAACTCCACGCGCGGTGGGCGTGACGTTCTTAAAGCACGGCGCGCCAAAGGCCGCTGGAAGCTAACTCAGGTATAGTGTAAAAATGGCCAAGCGATTGGCTTTAACCAGGAGAGCACAATATTTAGCGGTATATAAATCGGGAAAAGCTGTTGCCGATAACATGCTTGTTATCAAGTCTCTTTGCAATAATCTCGATGTTTCGCGGATTGGCTTCTCTGTAACCAAGGAGATGGGGAAAGCAACTGCACGGAACCGTATTAAAAGACTGCTGAAAGAAAATGTGCGGTTATTAGATATTGAGCAAGGCTGGGATATTGTATTTATAGCGAGACATGATATTGTAACGGCCGATTACGGTACGTTGTCCACCCGTATCGTTAAGTTGTTGAACCGCGCCGGTATTTTGCATAAAGATGATGAAAAATTTAGCTCTGAAGTCAATTAAGTTGTACCAGGGGACGGTCTCCCGTGTTACACCGCCTGCCTGCCGTTTTACCCCCACATGTTCCCAGTATGGTTATGAGGCTATTCAAAAATATGGCTTGCTGAAAGGCAGTTGGATGACCTTTTTAAGGATATGCAGGTGCAATCCGTGGACTCCCTGTAGATACGACCCGGTTCCCTGAAAAATTGAACAATTGCAGACAGGATAATTGATGAGCAGAATTAAGAAATATATTAAACCCCTGGTACTACTCGGCCTGATACTGATTGTATTTGTGACAGGATGTGGGCCAACGATGGGCGGTGGGTGTTCCGGCACTCAAACTCAGGGCTGGTCGGGGTTCGCGCTATATAAGAATGTTATTTGCTTTGGATCGATGGAGGGGAAGGTGATTGCCCTGGATCCGGCGGCCCGCAGCGAAAACAAAACCTTCCCGTCAGAAGGTGAGTGGTCATATCTCGTGAAGGTTTCTACGCCGGGGTCTGCCTGCGGAGCTGTGTGCGCTCCATCGTCTTCCTCATCAGGTCTGGGAATCTATGATACGCCTGTTATAGTTGAAGAACTGGTTTATGTCGGGACTTATACAGGCAAAATCTATGCGCTTAATGCCAGCCGGGGGGTGGTAAGGTGGATCTATCCCCGGGAGGGCTATGACACGGTAGGCGCGATAGTCGGGAATATAGTGACCGACGGCAAGAGCCTGTACTTTGGCAGCGCTAACGGCAAGATATATGCCCTGGATGCATCCACCGGCGATTTCAAATGGGAATTCCAAACGTCCAATAAAATATGGACCTCCCCTTCCATCGATAACGGTATAATTTATGCTGGAAATTATGGCGGTAATGTTTATGCCATATCTGCCGAAACCGGCAAAGAAATATGGAGCATTAAAATCCCTTCAGCGGTTTCATCGTCGATCAGTGTATATGAAAACAGCCTGTATTTCGGCACGTTTGACAGGTACCTTTATGCCATGGACAAGGCCAACGGGCAGGAAAAGTGGAAATTTGCTACCGGTAACTGGGTATGGGCGAGGCCTGTTATACAGTCCGGCAGGATATACTCGGCCTGCCTTGACCATAAACTATATGCTTTGGATGCGCTGACGGGCAAGGAATTGTGGCAATTCACAGCAGAAAGTCCTATAGTTTCAACTCCGGTCATATCCGGTAATTACATAGATGTGATTTGCGATCAGGGCATACTGTATAAGCTTGATTTAGATAAAGGCACACAGGTCAGCAGCGTAGCGCTTGGTTATACAGCGTATGGCGATCTCTTTGCCGAAGGCGATACGGTGTATATATATGCAAGGGACCACAATGTTTATGCCGTGGATACCGCCAAAGGTATTGTTTCGTGGAAATTCTCCTCATCGGTAAATAGGTAAGATAAATGGTTGAAATTTGGAATATAGCGATACTTGACCCGATTTTAAACGGGCTGATTGCCCTTTCCCAGGTTTGTTACAACAATTTCGGCCTGGCGATTATCGTGCTCACGATTGTGGTCAGGATAGTCTTAATGCCGCTGACATTTAAGCAAACGCAATCTACCAAGGCTATGCAGGCGATGCAACCCAAGCTCCAGGAATTGCAAAAGAAGTACGCCAGGAACCAGCAGAAAATGCAGCAGGAGATGATGAGGCTATACAAGGAAGCCGGTATCAACCCGCTTGGCTGCATGTGGCCCATGCTTATACAGATGCCTATCTGGATCGCACTATATCAGTCTATCATGCAGGCCCTTGCAGCAACGCCGGAAAACCTGTTGATGTTATCACAGCATCTCTATTCGTGGGATATCGTTGGACAGGCGATACCTCTAAACGAGGAATTTTTGGGTTTGAAACTATCACAACCGGATCCCACTTTAATATTAGCTATCCTGGTGGGCCTCTCGATGTGGGTGCAGCAGAAAATGGTTACCGCGCCGTCTACTGACCCCAAGCAGGCGCAGATGGCCAGCATGACTACCATGATGATGCCGATGATGTTTGCCTTCTTTACGCTGTCTTTTCCCAGCGGCCTCGCTTTGTACTGGGTCGTATCAAATATAATTGGAATCGTGATACAGTATTTTGTCGGTGGTGGTTGGGGTTACTTTACATTTCCCTCTTTCAAACCGCAACCGCAAACATCTGCCCCTGAGCAGCAGCGGGCATTAAAAGAAGGAAGCGATAAAAAGAATTGAGAGAACTGGAAATAAACGCTAAGACGGTTGAAGAAGCAACCAGGATCGCGCTGGAGCAACTTGGTGTTACGCGGGACGACCTGGAGATAATCGTGTTGAAGAAGGGCAAGTCCGGCGTGTTGGGTGTGGGTGCTGAGGATGCCAAGATTAAAGTGATCCTGGAAGATGACTATAACAGGGCAGCAGGCGCAGAGAACGGCGAGGCTGATACCGCCAGGCAGGTTTTATGCGACATATTACGTGTCATGGGAATCGGCGCAACTGTAGAGGTTACCCTGGCTCCTGATATAAATACACCGGTCTTGCTCAATATTGAAGGTGATGACCTCGGTGTTTTGATCGGCCGCAGGGGACAGGCCCTGTCGTCCCTGCAATACTTAGTCAGGCTGATTGTAGCTGAGAAGCTGAAGAAATGGGTATCGGTAAATGTGGATGTCGATTGGTACAAGAAACGTCACTATGAGGCTTTGAAGAAGCTTGCGCTTCGCCTGGCTGAACAGGTTGCCAGGAGGAAACGCCCGGTTACCATGGAACCCATGCCACCGGATGAAAGAAGGATAATTCACATAACCCTGGCCAACCATGCGGACGTTAATACACAGAGCACTGGTGAAGGTGATGGACGCTGTGTGGTGATTCAGCCCGGGAAGCGCTAAACATGTTCCAGCCTGTTAACAGCAAAGTCAGTTTCCCCGAAATTGAAAGGAAAATACTCGAATTCTGGCGTGCTAACCGCATCTTTGAAAAAAGCATTGAGGCCAGGAGTTCTTCCCCTAAATACATTTTTTACGAGGGTCCGCCCACTGCCAATGGTAACCCCGGCATACATCACGTGTTGTCGAGGGTTTTCAAGGATGTTATTCCACGCTATAAGACAATGAAAGGGTTTTGCGTGCCCAGGAAGGCCGGCTGGGATACCCATGGGTTACCGGTGGAACTCGAGGTCGAAAAGCAACTGGGCTTCACCGGTAAAGCGCAGATTGAAAGTTACGGCGTGGCGAAATTTAATGCCCTCTGCCGCGAAAGCGTCTTCAAATATCTCAAGCAATGGGATTCCCTCACGGAGCGAATTGCCTTTTGGGTTGATATCGACCATCCGTACGTAACCTTGGATAATGCATATATTGAATCCTGCTGGTGGGCTATTAAACAATTGTGGGACAAAGGGTTGATATACCAGGGATATAAAGTCACCCCCCATTGCCCAAGGTGCGGGACATCACTAAGCTCGCACGAAGTTGCGCTGGGATATAAGGATGACACAGTCGACCCATCGGTCTATATTAAGTTTCAGATAAAGGCGCTTCCTGCGGAAATTGCCGGGGAAAAATCGCCGGGCTTTTCCCTAAGCAAAGCTGTTTCAGATGGCAAGGCCTATTTTCTGGCCTGGACGACGACGCCCTGGACGTTGCCCGGCAACACGTCGCTCGCACTGGCTGCGGATGCCGACTATGCCGTGATAGAGTACCAGGGTGACTTCCTGGTATTTGCCAGAGCTTTGATGGAGCAAGCCGGGATTGGGGATAGGCCTGTATTAAAAACCATCAAAGGCAGCCAATTGACCGGGTCCCTATATATTCCTCTTTTCAATCCGCATGAGTTCAACGTGGAGCGGAAACGTGCCCGCGAGGGACAACCGGGGCAATTCGATATCCAGGAACCTGATGCTCACCTGACCTATAAAGTAATCACTGCTGATTTCGTATCTATGGAAGATGGGACGGGCATCGTCCACATAGCACCCGCCTTCGGTGAAGTGGATTTCCTGGCGGGTCTTGAGCATAACCTGGACTTTGTTCAGCAGGTTGATCTCAGCGGTAATATAACCGGTACATATCCGTTCTCGGGGAAATTTGTTAAGGCAGCGGACCCTGAGGTGCTTGCAGATTTAGACAGGAGGGGTTTGCTGCATAAAAGCGGTAAGATTACCCATACCTATCCTTTCTGCTGGCGGTGTGATGCGCCGCTGGTTTACTATGCCAAGAAGACATGGTATATCAGGACTTCCGCCAAAAAGGACGAGATGATCGCAGGGAACCGGCAGATAAACTGGTATCCCGAACACATAAAGGAAGGCCGTTTTGGTGATTGGCTGCAGAATAATGTGGATTGGGCTTTTTCAAGGGAGAGATACTGGGGCACACCGCTAAATATCTGGAATTGCGAAAACTGCAATCACTTTGAGTGCCTGGGTGGTTTAGACGAGATAAAGGCCAGGAAGGGGTTAAAGGGATTTGCCGGGGATATGGACCTGCACCGTCCCTACGTTGATGATATTAGCTACGATTGCCCGGAGTGCGGCGGAAAGATGGCCCGCCAGACTGAGGTTATCGACTGCTGGTTCGACTCGGGCGCCATGCCTTTTGCCCAGTGGCATTATCCTTTTGAGAATGACAGCAAATTCAAAGAAAGCTTTCCGGCGGATTATATATCGGAAGCAGTCGACCAGACCAGGGGTTGGTTCTATAGCCTGCATGCCATATCGACCCTGGTATTCGGGCAGCATAGCTATAAAAATGTCATCTGCCTGGGACATATCCTGGATGCCGAGGGTGAGAAAATGAGCAAGACCCGCGGTAACGTGGTTGATCCCTGGATAGTCCTGGATTCTTCCGGCGCCGACGCGCTCAGGTGGTATATGTTTACCTCGGGACCTCCCGGTAATGTGCGCCGCATGTCACCCGATATGGTTGTCGAAGTGATGCGTAATTTCCTCATGACCCTCTGGAATACCTATTCTTTTTTTGTTATATATGCCAATATCGATAATTTTATCCCCGGTACTCAACCCGTTTCGTTGACTTCGGAACTCGACAAATGGCTGATGTCAAGGTTAAATCAATTAGTCTTAGATGTGGATGAACTGCTGGCTAATTATGACCCGACTACGGCAGGACGTAAGATCGAATCTTTCGTCAGCGACCTTTCCAACTGGTATGTGAGGCGAAGCAGGAGACGTTTCTGGAAGAGTCAGAACGACGACGATAAGCTGTCCGCGTACAATTGCCTTTATCAAACGCTGGTGACCCTTTCAAAATTGCTGGCGCCGTTCATCCCGTTTGTTGCCGATGAGATGTATCAAAACCTGGTGCGGAGCGTGGACGGCAAAGCGCCGGAAAGCGTGCATCTTGTCTCATTCCCCGTAGCCGACAGGGATTTAATTAACGCAGGTATCATCGAAGATACAGAGTTGGCCATGAAAGTCTGCAGCATGGGGAGGGCAGCCAGGTCCAAGAGCGCTGTAAAGGTCAGGCAACCGCTGCCC
>JAPLHJ010000213.1 GCA_026389675.1 Chloroflexota bacterium
CGTCCCCTCTCTCAACCCGTTTAAAATAAGCCATATGACCAGGGCCAACACAACGGCCACAAAAACGCCGCAAATTATAACGAAAATGGCTGCAAGGTTCATAGTATTGCTCCCCAAGGAATTGCCCGTTTATTACAGGCAGTTGAATAGCCTGACTGCATATAAATAGTACAACTTACCGGTGGAGCGCTCCAAACCGTGGTATCCGCCGGCTGCTTGTCTTATCGTGGCCGGGGACGCCTTATCTGCCGAAGGCCGGCAACCCGGTGATATCGTTGCCAATGATCAGTGTGTGCATATCGTCGGTGCCTTCATACGTATACACCGACTCGATATTGGCCATATGCCGGATAGGTGAATTTTCCAGTGAGATGCCGCCGGCGCCCAGTAGCTCGCGGGCGGTCCTGGCGCAGAACCGGGCAACGTTGACGTTGTTCTTCTTGGCCAGCGAGATCTGCGCGGGCCGGGCCGTGCCCAGGTCCATCAGCCTTCCCAATTGATATGAGACAAGCTGGCCTTTGGTTATCTCAATTAGCATATTGACCAGCTTCTCCTGCACTAACTGGTACGACCCTATGGGAGAGCCGAATTGCCGGCGCTCGCCGGCATAAACCAGGGCCGCTTCATAACAGTCCATGGCGGCGCCGAGGGCACCCCAGGAGATACCGTATCTGGCCTGGCTAAGACAGGACAGCGGTGATTTCAGTCCCGCCGAGCCGGGTAAAAGATCATCGCCCGATACTACGCAATCGGAAAAATACAGCTCACCGACGTCCCCGGCGCGCATGGATCCTTTCTTTTCAGTGCGCTTCTGCTCAAACCCTTTGATGCCTTTTTCCAGCAGGAAGCCGCGAATACCATTATCTGTTTTCGCCCAGACGACGGCGATGTCCGCGATGGACGCCTCGCTGATCCACTGCTTGGCACCGTTGATGACCCAGTTACCGCCCTGTTTCTTAGCGGTAGTTTCCAATGAGGAGACATCCGAGCCGACGTTGGGCTCGGTCAATCCGAAGCAGCCGATCTTCTTACCACTGGCCAGCATTGGCAGCCATTTCGACCGCTGCGCATCCGACCCGTATTTCCAGATGGGATACATGACCAGGCCCGATGATACGGCGATAAAGCTCCTCAGGGCGCTATCGACCCGCTCAACCTCCTGGCAGATCAGGCCGAACTCCGTATAGCTTGAACCGGCCGCACCATACTCCCGCGGGATAAAGGAGCCGATGATGCCCAGTTCGCCCATACGCGGCGCCAGTTTAGCCATATCCAGAGGGCGCTCGTTGTTGAACGCTTCCATCACGTGGGGCTTTACCTCCGCCTCCATGAAATCCCTGACCGTCTGGCGGGTCATCTTCTCCTCTGCGGTCAGCAGACTGTCTATGTCGTAGTAATCGACTCCCCTGAATTTCATAATTTCTTCACTCCCCTGTTAACTTCAATAGACTATTATTTGTACGGCCATAATGTATATTATGTCAAATCGTTGGCAAAGACAAAATCTTGTGCTAAACTATTATTGTAACGACAGAGCGTTCGGTCTGTAAAATGAGAAAAGTCCGTACTTTCAGTAACGACACAGCTCTGGTAAACGAGCGCCGCAAACATATCATTAAGATTGCTACCGAACTCATTGTCAAAAAAGGCTACAACAATATCAGTACGCGTGAACTTGCCAATGCGCTGGGCATGAGCACCGGGGGCCTTTACCATTACATCGGTTCCAAGTCGGATATATTGTACCTGATTATCAATTTTACAGCCGAGCTCACCGGCCAGACGCTGGACAGGTTCACTAAAGAATTAAAAGATGCGCAGCCTGCCGACCAGCTCAAAGAGTCCATCAAAGTCTATTTCGAGACGGTGGATTATTACCGTGATTTTCATAATTTCGTCAATCACATAATGCTGTCCCTGCCTCTCAAGGACAGGAGGATTGTGTACGAGGCGGAAAGCAGGATAATACAGTTTTTCGAAAGCCTGCTGAATTCCGGTGTGGAGAACGGCCAATTCAGAAGGGTTGACGCCAAGATCCTGGCGCAGAATATAGTGGCCGCGGCCAATGCCTGGGCCAACCGCGGCTGGTAGCTGAAGAGATTTTACACACGGGACAGGTACAGGGA
>JAPLHJ010000224.1 GCA_026389675.1 Chloroflexota bacterium
GGCTGACTGCAGTTCCATGGCGGAGCTTGTCATCGCTGAAAAGCTGGGTATGCGGGGCGAGGACATCATGTTCACCTCCAACGATACACCGGCCGTGGAATATGTTAGGGCTAAAAGCCTGGGCGCCATCATCAACCTGGATGACGTATCGCATATCGGCTACATAGATAAAAACGCAGGGATGCCAGAGCTTATCTGCTTCAGGTATAACCCGGGGCCGCTGAGGAAGGGCAACGATATCATCGGCGATCCACGGGAGTCCAAGTATGGCGTGACCACGGATCAGATACCGGGCGCCTACATCAAGGCCATGGAACCCGGCGCGGAGAGATTCGGCCTGCACACCATGGTCGTCTCCAACATGCTGGACGAGGAAACTGCGGTGATGCTGTTCAAGCTGGCTGCGATGATTAACCATGATACTGGGATTAAGTTCGATTTCATCAACCTGGGTGGCGGCTTCGGTATACCCTACAAGCCTGAACAACCGGCCATTGACCTTGATGGGATATCCGCAGGCATCCACGTTGCTTACAAGAAATACATTGAAGACATGGGATTGGGGCCGGTACGTGTGGTCACCGAGTGCGGCAGGGCTATAACGGGTCCGCATGGGTTCCTGGTGTCGAAGGTCAGGCACGTTTCCGTGAAGTACAAGGACTTTGTGGGACTGGATGCCTGCATGGCCAACCTGATGCGCCCCGCGCTTTACGGCGCTTACCACCATATAACGGTGCTGGGCAAGGAAAATGAACCGAAAGATCATGTGTGCGATGTGACCGGCTCGCGTTGCGAGAACAACGACAAGTTCGCCGTGAACCGGCCGCTGCCGACGGTTGCGCCGGGTGACATCTTCGTAATACACGACGCCGGCGCACACAGCTATGCCATGGGCTTTCAGTATAACGGAAAGCTGCGCTCGGCTGAGCTGCTGGTTACATCCGGGGGCCAGGTGCGCCAGATACGCAGGGCTGAGACTGTGGAAGACTACCTGGGCACTGTAGAGAGCTGGCCGTAAGGGGGATTGACGTGTTGCACTGCGGCTCTGCGAAGATTGTGTTGTTAAACCCGTCCGCGTCGGCGGGCGCCCCTGAAGGTACGTCCCTACAGCTGGTCAGCGGCCATATCCCCGTTCAAATGGCCCCCATCAGCCAGCGTATCCATCCACTCGATGGATTTTAGCTGCTTCTCTAGTATATAGCGGATATGTTCGCGCATCAGGCTCTTGATTTCCGCGGTAAGCTCAACGCTTAGCTTCACCCTGCTGGCCGTGGCGAAATCGCTGCGCAGCTGCTGGCCGTGGCGAAGTCACTGCGCAGCCAGAAGCGCAGGACCTTGAGCGCGTTGACGGAGATGGTGCGGGCGCCCATATCGGGATAACCGCATTCACGGCAGAGTACCCCTCCCTGTGCCGGGCTGAAGTAGTTCACTTCCGGTAGCAGCAGCCTGCTGCAGTTGGCGCATTTGCCCAGTTGCGGGCGGTAGCCCAGGTGGTTAAGCAAGCGTAGCTCGAAGTAACGCAAGATGCGTTCACCCTCCCCGGCCTCGGCCAGTTCCCTCAGTGTGTTGAGAAAGAGATCGAACATCTCCCGGTCCTCGACATTCTCCTCGGTGAAGGTATCAACGAGCTCGGACAGGTAAAAGCCGCAGGACATCAGTTCCAGAGAGTCCCTGATGGGCAGGAAAATATCAATAGCCTGCGCCTGAGTGACGATATCGAGATTACGGCCGCGTGCCAGCATCAGCTGGCTGTGTGTGAGCAGTTCCACATTACCGCCCAGCTTGCTGCCGGGACGCATGGCGCCCTTGGCGATAGCGCGCACCTTGCCGAAATCGGCGGTAAAGAGTGTGAGCAGGCGGTCGGCTTCGCCGAATTTTTGCCGCTTGATGATGATGCCTGCCGTCTGGTAGACCCGTGAGGCCATAGTGGCTTTGCTACATCTCCTGCCGGCCCTCAAGGGCACGGCTGAGCGTCACATCGTCGGCATATTCAAGGTCACCACCGAAGGGCAGGCCACGCGCCAGCCTGGTAACACGGATGCCGAGAGGAGAGATGAGGCGCTGGATATACATGGAGGTGGCCTCTCCCTCCACGTTGGGGTTGGTGGCCAGTATGACCTCGGTGATGCCGGTCCGGTTGAGGCGCTCCAGCAGTTCCCTGATGCGCAGGTCCTCCGGCTTGATACCGTCGCTGGGCGAGATGACGCCGTGCAGAACATGGTAAAGTCCGCGGAATTTCCTGGTCCTCTCCAGGGGCAGGATGTCGATGGGTTCTTCCACCACGCAGACCTTGGTAACATCCCGCGTTTCATCGGCGCATAAGCCGCAGGGGTCGGTATCGGTGATATTCAAACAGATGGTGCACAACTTGAGATTCTCCTTGATGCCGAGTACGGCGTCGGCGAGGTCTCGCGATCTCTCCGGAGGCGCCTGCAGTAAATGATAGGCGAGGCGCTGCGCGGTCTTGGGTCCGATACCGGGAAGTTTGTTTAACTCTTGGATGAGCCGTGAGATGGGTCTGGCTGTGGTGAGGAAATCGGGGTTCAAATAACCCTCCTAAAACAGGCCCGGTATTTTCATCCCGCCCGTCAGCTTGCTCATATTCTGGGCTGCCATCTCCTGTGATTTCTGTACCGCCTCGTTGCAGGCAGCCAGCACAATATCCTGCAGGAAATCCACATCTTCGGAGTTGACCACTTCGGGTGATATAGTAATCGACTGGAACTGCTGGTGGCCGTTGATGACTATCTTGATAGCGCCGCCGCCGGCGGTCACCTCTACGTTCGTG
>JAPLHJ010000201.1 GCA_026389675.1 Chloroflexota bacterium
AGCGGCCGCCAGGAAAAGGATGCGCATGCCCTTCTCGTTCCATACGTAGTCGAGCCCCTCCCTTGTATCACGTACAAAGGATTTCCAGGCCTCACCAGCCTTCCTTTCCTCCCGGGGCCTGGGCGGCGGTATGCTGATAAAGGATTCGGTGCCCGATGCATACATATAGGTAGCGCTATTGATGAGGAAAAGCAGGGGGGCGCCTGTGATGCTGAAAATGAGACCGCCCAGACCCTGTCCCAGGAAGATGGCCAGGAATATGGCGAACTGGTTTAGCGAGTTGGCCATATCCAGCTTGCCCTTGGGTACCAGATCGGGCACGGCCGCCGACATGGCCGGCGTGAAGAAGGCAAAGATGATGGCGCCCAGCGTGGCCACGATGAACATCCAGGTGATAGTAGCGGCATTAGCTTGCGGCGCCAGGTAGTTGAATGCGAAAAGTGAAAAAGGGTCGGGCGGAAAAGTCGTTGACATCACGCCCCTGGCGTAGATAAAAAAGAACATCAGTGCAGCCAGCGAGAAGACCAGTATGCCCTGTATGAGGTCGCTGTAAACGATGATTTTCTTGCGCGAGAAGTGGTCGGCGAAGGTGCCACCCATCGGCCCCATCAGCACGCCCGGAAGCGTGGAGAAGAGCATCATGGCGCCCATCAGGCTGGCCGATTCCGTGGCCTGCTTGATGTAAAAGAGCATGCCTACGTTGAAATAGCGCTGGCCTATCTGGCTGACAAGCTGCCCCTGCCATAAAAGCAGGAAGTTTTTATTCCATAATCGCCCCGGCCCGGGACTCTCTTGTGCATTATCCATGACCGTATAATCCTGGATTGAACCGGTTGGTTTTACCGCCGTATATTATACGGCATATCGGGCCGGCACTCGATACTGATACTAAAGCCGTCTACGCCGCATAAGGCTTTAACTCGATCTGCGGCAAAAGCCTTTCCACATCGGCGCGGCGGCAGTCGGCTGTGGCCGGTATAAGGCAAACGGCGGCGGCGGCAGCGAAGCCCAGGTGCAGGCCGTCCTCAATGGACTTGCCCTCCGATAGGGCGGCCGCCAGGCCGGCCAGCACGGCATCCCCGGCGCCGGCGGTGCTGACAACGGGTATTTGAAGTACCTGTATATGGTAGGCACGGCCGGGCAGCACGGCCAGCGCGCCCTCTTTGCCCAGCGTAATTACTAAAGCGGCGCCATATTTATCCTGCAGTTCCCTGCCGGCCTTGTACGTTTCCCCGATATCAGTGACCGGATGGCCGTATAGCTCGGCGATCTCGTCGATATTGGGCTTGGCGATGGTGGGGCGGCCTTCCATGCCTGCTTTTAGCCCAGGGCCGCTGGCATCGAAGACAACGGGCAGCCCGGCCTGCCTGGCCTGATTGACTAACTCCGTATAGATTGAAACGTCCACTCCCGGTGGAACAGTGCCCCCGATAAGCACGCAGGAGGCTTTTTTCAAGGCAGCGCTGAATTTATCCTTGAGTTTATCAAGTTCCCGTGTATCGATTTGAAGGCCGGGTTCGGTCAGCGTGCTCTGGCCTTTACCCTCGTCGCTGACTATGACGATGTTGGTGCGCGTTTCGCCCTCCACCCAAACAAAATCTGTCTTGCAGCCGCGCTGCCGCAGCATTTTCTCCATCCGCCTGCCGGTATCGCCTGCGGCAAAACCGAGTGCCAGGTTGGCATAGCCAAGTTCGCCCAGCACCCACGAGGCGTCGGTGGCCTTGCCTCCCATACCCGGCACGGACTGCGAGGCGCGGATGGTGCGGTTCCACTCGAAATCCCTGATGAAATAGGTCCGGTCTAAAGCGGGATTGAGAGTGACGGTTATAATCATGGCGGAGGCTATTCGCCTTCCCCGCCGGCGGACTCGAGGTATTTAGCCAGGTCACGGCGCGAGCGGTACAGCTTGTCCTCGTCATTGAGCAGCATCCTGCCGTAAATTATACAGCGGGCATTGACCTCGATGCGCTCCACGGCGTCCAGCACCGAATACAGGTCTTTTCCCACTGCGAAGAGGCCGTGCCAGGGAACCATCACAGCCGCGGCCTGTTTGGCCATCGTCTGCTCCTGGCCTTTCAGCGCCTGATAAACATTTTCGGCCAACTGCTCACCGTGAACACCACCGCGTGCGTATTCAGCCAGCTTTATCTCGCCGAACTTGTAAGCGTACTCGAGCACGGGCGGTATGGGCTGACGGGTAGCGCAAAACACCATGATATTGCGGGCATGGGCGTGTATCACGGCCTGGCCCTGCGGGTAGAAACCGTTGAGGAGCTTCAGGTGGGCCGGCGCCTCGCGGGAGACTTTGCCTCCACCTTCCAGCAGCTTGCCCTGCAGGTCGAGCACCAGCACGTCCTCAGGCTTGAGCTGCCAGAATTTGCGCGTGCCGGCGTAGCTGGGTGACATGACAACCTTGTCCTCTACGCGGATGCTGATGTTGCCGCCGGCCAGGTCGGTAAGATTGCGCTCCAGCATGATTTTGCCAACCTGCGCGACCAATTCCCGGGCTTCGTACAATGATTTTTGTTCCAAGGTTTCACGTCCTGTTGCATTATATTATCCTATATTATTACGGTCATTGCGAGGGACACAGGGACAGCTTAATAAACCGCGTCATTGCGAGGGACGAAGTCCCGCGGCAATCTTTAAGATTGCTTCGCTTCGCTCGCAATAACAGTTTTGAGGTCCGTAACTGCGAGGAACGCTTCATCTTCTTCTTTCAGGCGCAAAATATGAAAAGCCCAATGAATGGGAGAGGAAATGGTTCAGCATAGCAGGCATTGGCAAGATCGAACTCTATGACAGCAGCAGGGGTGCAAGATATTATCTCGGTAAGAAATTGGCCAGAGGGTGCAACGAGATAATATTCAGCAAGGACTTAACGTCCCTTATGAGCCAAAAGCTTGATATATGGCGCTGGGAAGGCCATAGCGCATGTTTTTATGCTTATCCATAGGTTCCATGGTATTCGAAGCTTCTGGATAAAAAAGGGCTATCTCTTATTTTTCAAAATATTACACCGCGGCAAAATCGGGATGTATTTTCATACGCAGTGGAATTAGAAAGGCCGCAGTCATCCTGGAACGGATAACCCGGTTACACCTGGCTCATGGTCAGTACCCCGTAGGCTTGTCCTTTTCTAAATCTTTCCTGAATGCTGCTTTTTGAAAGCTCCCTGATTTGGACAATATCTGCTTGATCCTGGGAATATAAAATAAAACAGGTAATATAATAAGCACGAGGGAATAAATGATGAGCAGGATATGCTGGGCGGGAATAACCGCACGTGATTGCAGCCAGGCCAATCCTGGCAGGGACGCATTGAGCCAGGTATCAATAGGGGTGGCCCATTGCACCCATGCTATTGCAGGGAATACAAGAAATGCTACTGCATAGCAGAGCGTAGGGTAACGGGTTATAGCCAACAGCAGAAGAAACAGAACGATAAAGAGTGGTATCCCCATAGGAACAAGGAAAGCCACAGCGCCGCCGGCAGTAGCAGCGCCCCTGCCGCCCCGCTTGAATTTGAAGTACACCGGGTAACTATGTCCGGCCATGGCACATAGGCCACAAACCATTTGAATAATTGTGACAGTGAGCGGCTGCGCACTCGACAATTGGAGCAAGAGAGTTCCTACGTAAACCGCAAGAGCGCCTTTCCCGACGTCCGCTATGCCTACTGCCAAACCGGGCCAGAAGCCGACCGTGTAAAAAACATTCATGGCACCCATATTACCTGATCCGATCTTGCGAATATCAACGCCCTTGACCATACGGCCGGCAATGTAGGCAAAAGGGATGGAACCGATGAGGTAACTGAGAATCACTGCAACTACCAAACTCACAAGTACATCCATGATTGTGCAGTATACGTTTTTTTCTCTCTACTTACAAGCTTGCGAATTGCGTCATAATTATTGTTACCGAAAATAGTATTGTTGCCTCAAAAATAGTGTTACCGAGGGGAGGGACACATGACACGAGGCAGCATACTGGAATATATACGAGAGGTACAAGGGCGATACATCAGAGCGGCAAAA
>JAPLHJ010000230.1 GCA_026389675.1 Chloroflexota bacterium
AGCGTGCGCCGCCTCGACCTGGCCAACAATACATGTGAAATAAACGGCCGGCCCGGCGATTACGAGGTGAAAGTAAACGGCGGGGAAGTATTGAGGGCCGGGGCCATCATCCTGGACGGGTCGGCAGGCAGCCGCGAGATAAATAAGCTGGTGATGACGTACAGCGGCAGGCTGCTGGGGCGCATTTTATCCCTGTCCGGCTCAAAAGAAGATGATAAATTCAGCAAAGCTAAATATGAAGAGGCGCTCAGCCGTTCCGGGCTCTATATCGACGACGGCACTGAGAATGAGGATGTTACCCGCGGTATACTGCTGGCAGGCAGGGTCCTGGCCTACCTGCAATCGAAACGCATTATCGTCCCGGCGGACAGGGCAGCCATCAACATAACTTTGTGCCGCGGGTGCCGTAAATGCGCCGACCAGTGCCCGCTGATTGAAATGCAGGATAACGCCGCAGGCCAGCAGAACACTTACCTCGAGCAGCATTTATGCACCGGCTGCGGGGCTTGCGCTGCCACCTGCCCGACCGGGGCTATCAGCCTCAACCGGACGGGCAGCGCTGCCGTCAATGCCTCGCTCAAATCGATATTGAGTATGGTTAAATGAGTAATAAAATCGTAGTATTCTCGTGCAGCTGGGACGGCTGGAGCTGTATAGACGCTATGGCCAACGCTGGCATGCCTTACCCTGCGTCGGTCACGGTGATAAAGCTGCCCTGCCTCTCGGGCATCGATGCCGGGCTGATATTACGTGCCCTCGAATACGGCGCCGACGGCGTACTGCTGCTGGGGTGCCAGCCGCACGAGTGCCGTCATGGACGTTACGGCGAAAATATTGAGATTGAATTCGATAAGGCCAGGCAGCTTCTAACCCTCCTCGGCGAAAACAGCGACAGGGTGCGGCTGGCAAGGCTGGACGCCTTCGACGGCGGCGGATTCATCGAAACGGTCAAGTCGTTTAGTGCCGCTCTCGAAGATAAGGCTAGTGTTACAGCCTCAACGGGTAATAAATCATGAATATGCAGGAAATCATACGCCAGACCAGGGCGCATTTCTGCCTGGACTGCGGCAAATGCACCGCGGTCTGCCCGGTCAACCGCTTCGATCCCGGGTTTAGCCCGCGGCTGATCGTGCAGAAAGCGCTCAGCAACGAAGGTGGCGCCTATGACGACGCACGGATATGGTCATGCGTCGGCTGCAACATGTGCACTGTCAGGTGCAACTACAACGTCAGCTACGTTGAGATGATCAGGCACCTGCGCATGCTGTCACGGGAAAACGGCACGGAGCTGGTCTACAGCCACGGCGGCTTAACCGAGTCCGTCATGCACATGATGGGCAAGGATGATATTAAGCAGGACCGCTCGGGCTGGCTGCCTGTCGATATCCAGGTGAAAAGCCCTGGGGATACGGCCTTCTTCGTGGGCTGCGCCCCCTATTTCGATACTATCTTCAAGGACCTCAACATCAAGCTGACCGACGGCACGATCGGGGCCATGCGGCTGCTCAACATGGCCGGGATACCCTTCGACCTGCTGGACAACGAACGCTGCTGCGGGCACGACCTGCTGCTGGCCGGGGACAGCAACGGCTTCGTAGCGCTGGGCCGCAATAACGTGGAGGAGCTCGGGGCCAGGGGCATCAGGAAAATAATTACCTCCTGCCCCGAATGTTACTATACGCTGAAGGTGGACTACCCAAGTTATGTGGACGGCTGGAATGTGGAAGTTATCCATATCACCGAGGTGCCGGAGATATTCGAGCTCAAGGGCGCCGCCGGGAAAAAGATCAGGGCCGCCTTCCACGATTCCTGCAAGCTGGGGCGGCATTTCAAGATGTACGACGGGCCGCGCAGCCTGCTCACCTCACTGGCCGGCGCGGAGCTTTGCGAGATGGAAAATAACAGGGAAAATTCGCTGTGCTGCGGGGCCAGCCCGTGGATGTTCTGCGGCTCGGTTAATAAGCAGATACAGGATGAAAGGTTAAGGCAGGCCGATGCGACGGGCGCCGATTACATGGTCACGTCCTGTCCCAAATGCCAGATACATTTGACCTGTGCCGGGATGTCAGGCGATGGCAAACACGCCGGTATAAAGATCGTTGACCTTTACCACCTGGCGGCGCAAAGCCTGGCGCAGAAGGATGGATAATTGGAAGAAGATAATATCAGAGTAGGAGTTTTCGTCTGCGAATGCGGCATGAATATAGCCGGCACGGTCGACTGCGAAGCCGTTAAAGAGTCCGCAGCTAAAATCCCAGGCGTCGTGGTATCGGTCAAGAACAAGTACACGTGCGCCGACCCGGGACAGGAAGAGATCAAACGCCTGATACGTGAACATAACCTTAACCGCATCGTAGTGGCCTCATGCTCGCCCAGGATGCATGAATCGACCTTCCGCAACTGCATCAGCCAGGCAGGGGTCAACCCCTACCTGCTGGAGATGGCCAACATCCGCGAGCACTGCAGCTGGGTGCACCTGCACGAGAAA
>JAPLHJ010000120.1 GCA_026389675.1 Chloroflexota bacterium
TGGCTGAATTCTTTATCACCCTTGAAAAGCTCGTCCAGCATCCTGTTGAGCATGGTGGACTGGTAGCCCACGGTGCGTCGCACGCCCGCGGCGTCATACATAACAATGAAGGCCACCGCCAGCGAGATGGCGAAGAGCGGTGAAGTGAAACCATACTTCAGCCCGATGGTCGTGGCCAGCGCGGTCATCAGCGCTGAATGCGCGCTGGGCATGCCGCCCGGGCTCCACATTAAGGAAAGGTCGAAGCTCTTCTTGCGGGCAAAATGGATGATGACCTTGAAGAACTGCGCTATGAACCAGGCCACCAGCGGCACCCAGATGGCCTGATAGGCTTCAATTCCTTCGATGGCTTTGACGGTCAGATAGTTCAATTATTCACCTCATCCACTCTGGTCAATATGTTTGCGCCCGGCCTGTACTTTACCTGTAACGCCTTGAGCATCATCATCAATCCCAATATGACCGGGTAGGCGATTAACAGGTGGTAGGCAGTCAACGGCGGCGGCAGCGAGGGCGTGGCGATAAGTATCGGCGGCGCCGTAACACCGGACCATTGCATGGTGAAAAGTATCATAGCTATCATTATCATACCCACACCAAAGCTGTAGGTCGAGTTTTTAGTTCTCCAGGCCAGCACCCCCGCGATCGCGGCGCCTATCAGCGTCGGAATAGTGCAAACCGCCACCAGCACACCGGCTATCGCGGTGGCGCCGCGCCCACCCTGGAAGCGCAGGAACATTGACCACTGATGCCCGGCCACGGCAAGCGCGCCGGCCAGCATGACCCATTGCGGTGCGGCTTTCAGCCACTGGGCGATTAAAACGGCCAGGGCGGCCTTGCCTATATCCATGACCACCACTGTGATGAAGGCCGGCAGCCCTACGCGGCGGTAAACGGCAGCGGCGCTGATCTTCCCGTCCGGCTCATCGCGTATATCCACCTTGGCGCTGAGTTTCGCCACGATGTACGCGGACGGGATGGAGCCCAGTAAAAAAGCAATGGGTATGCAGCTAAAGCTGGAGATATCCATAGAATATAGCTAACACCTGTACACTTTAAAGCAGTATATCACAAAACCAGCCTGCCTATTGAGGTACAGCCGGGTGCGTCACGTCCAGCGCCAGGAATTCGCGGGCCTCGCGCGACAGCGCCAGACCGATGGACATGACCAGCACCAGCAGTCCGCAGACAGCGTAGATCACAGGTATATTTTTATTGGCCATATCAGCGATTACGCCGGCGATGCCCATACCGATGGGCGCCAGGCCGCTGGTCAGCGTGGTCAGCAGGCCGAACACCCTGCCGCGTATCTCGGAATTGGCCGCCAACTGTATCACCGTGGTGGTCTTGACGATAAATACGCCCGCGGTCAGACCGAAGATGATTACCACACCCAGCACGATAAAAGGCTGCGTGATAAAGCCCACGATGCCCAGCGAGAGAGACGCAGCCAGCAGGGACAGTATGATCATGCGGCTCTGCGACGCGCCGCGCACGTTCACCGCACCCGCTATCAGGTAGCCGGCTATCGAGCCCACTCCCACCGCCGCCAGCAGGTAGCCGTACCATGAGGCGTTCTGTTTAAGGTAATCCTCCACATAGAAGGGCAGCAGCAGCAGCATCGGTGCAATAAGCAGGTGCAGCAGAGCGGCCGCCAGGAAAAGGATGCGCATGCCCTTCTCGTTCCATACGTAGTCGAGCCCCTCCCTTGTATCACGTACAAAGGATTTCCAGGCCTCACCAGCCTTCCTTTCCTCCCGGGGCTTGGGCCGCGGTATGCTGATAAAAGATTCGCTGCCTGCAGCGTACATATATGTAACACTGTTGATGAGGAAAAGCAGGGGGGCGCCTGTGATGCTGAAAATGAGGCCGCCCAGACCCTGTCCCAGGAAGATGGCCAGGAAGATGGCGAACTGGTTTAGCGAGTTGGCCATATCCAGCTTGCCCTTGGGTACCAGGTCGGGCACGGCCGCCGACATGGCCGGTGTGAAGAAGGCAAAGATGATGGCGCCTAGCGTAGCTACTATGAACATCCAGGTGATAGTAGCGGCATTAGCTTGCGGCGCCAGGTAGTTGAATGCGAAAAGTGAAAAAGGGTCGGGCGGAAAAGTCGTTGACATCACGCCCCTGGCGTAGATAAAAAAGAACA
>JAPLHJ010000163.1 GCA_026389675.1 Chloroflexota bacterium
CAGGTGATCGTGCAGACGCCCGTCTATTACCCTTTCTTCGACGCCATCAAGTTAAACGGGCGGGAGATTCTGGAGAATCCGTTGCGGCGGGAGAGCAGCGGATATTACATGGACCTGGCCGGGCTGGAGGCGAAGATAACCCCGCGCACCAAAATGATCATTCTCTGTAACCCGCATAACCCCATCAGCCGTGTGTGGCAAGAGGAAGAACTCAGGCAACTGGGACGTCTGTGCCTGAGCAAAAACATCCTGGTGGTGGCAGACGAGATACACGGCGACATTATATACAGCGGATATAAACACGTGCCCTTCGCCATGCTTTCGGAGGAGTTTGCAGCCAATTCGGTGACCTGCACGGCGGCCAGCAAAACCTTCAACCTGCCCGGCCTGCAGACCTCTAACATTATTATTCCCAATCCTGAGCTGCGTACAAAGTTCAAGGACAACCTGCACAGTTGCGGTTTCCCTTCACCCGGCATGTTCGGGCTGGCCGCCACCGGGGCCGCCTACCGCTTCGGCGAACCCTGGCTTTCCGGGTTGCTCGAGTACCTTGAGGGCAATATAGCCTATCTGATGGCATTCGCTGCCCAAAACCTGCGCGGCCTGTGGGTGTCTCCGCCGCAGGGCACCTACCTGCTCTGGCTGGATTTCCGCGGCTGCGGACTGCCGCCCGGGAAGCTTGGCAACTTTGTGCGGGAGGACGCAAAAGTGGCACTGGAGCCGGGATTTATCTTCGGCAGTGGCGGGGACGGCTTCGAGCGGATGAATATCGCCTGCCCGAGGTCACAACTGACAGAGGCAATGGAGCGTATCGCGAAAGCCGTAAGCTCGCTGCGTTAGGAAAGGGAGCAATAAATTGAGAACCATTGAAACCAAGGAAATAGTTGATGCTGTATCCAGATTGTCGCAGGAGGCCAATTTCTTTTTGCCGGAGGATGTTCTTGATGCGCTTAAACAGGCCTGTATAGCTGAGATTTCGCCGATAGGCCGTCAAACGCTAAATCAAATTATCGAGAATGCAATTCTGGCCAAAGAAGAACAGATTGCCATTTGCCAGGATTGTGGAACGGCCGTGATATACCTGGAAGTCGGTCAGGATGTCCATATCATCGGCGGCGATCTCTATGCAGCGGTAAATGAAGGGGTACGCCAGGGATATGCAAACGGATATTTACGCAAGTCAATGGTCCGGCAGCCCTTTTCCGCCCGTATTAATACCCGGGATAATACACCGGCGATTATACATACCGATATCGTCCCCGGTGACAGACTGAAGATAGTCGTGATGCCCAAGGGTGGCGGCAGTGAAAATATGAGCCGGCTTTTCATGCTGACTCCCTCTGATGGGCAGAAGGGTATCATTGATGCTGTTATACGGGCGGTCGACGAGGCGGGCAGCAATCCCTGCCCTCCGGTGATTGTTGGAGTGGGGATCGGTGGCACCGCTGAAAAAGCCATGGAAATCGCCAAAAAAGCTTTGCTGCGTAGCGTCGGAGCTCCAAACCCTGACGCCGAAGTTAATGCGCTGGAAAAAGAATTGCTAAAACGTGTAAATGCCCTGGGTATTGGCCCACAAGGTTTCGGAGGCAAAATTACCGCGCTGGCCGTGCATATTGAAACCTTCCCTGCTCATATAGCCAGTATGCCGCTTGCCGTAAATTTACAGTGTCATGTAGCACGGCATAAGGAAATAGTGCTGTGATCATGAAAAAACTCACTCTTAATGATTGTCACGGGATCGGAGATGTCGATGAAAAAGTGGGATATAACAACCCCTCTTGATGAAAAAACTATCGAAAAGCTTAAAGCCGGAGACCAGGTGCTTATTACCGGTACTATCTACTCAGCTCGAGATGCAGCACATAAGCGGCTGGTCGAGGCTTTGGACAAGGGCGAGGAATTGCCCTTTGAGATCAGGAATCAAATCATTTATTACATGGGGCCCGCGCCGGCCAGGCCCGGATGGTCCATCGGCTCGGCCGGGCCTACGACCAGCGGACGGATGGACTCTTATGCCCCTCGCCTGATGGCTGAAGGGTTGAAAGGCATGATAGGGAAGGGCAATCGCAACCAAGCGGTCAACGATGCTATGAAAAAATACGGGGCAGTATACCTTGCTGCTATCGGTGGCGCTGGGGCGTTGATTGCCAGGAGCATCAAAAAAGCCGAGGTCATTGCCTATGAAGATCTGGGCGCCGAGGCAATCCGCGTCCTTCAAGTAGAGAATTTTCCGGCCACGGTAATAACTGACGTTTATGGCGGAGACCTGTACGAACAGGGCAGGGAAAAATACGGCACATCTGCGGTAAGCTGACTCTATATAAATCAGATCCCCAGCCTCTTCCTCCGCTCCTCAATGGCTGCAGCGATGCCGTCCACGGCCTTGACAGCATCCTTTTCCACGCTGAGCAGTCCGCCTGTCACACCCGGCAGATCCTCGGTGAGCAGCTTGACTAATTGCGGGCCGCCCGTGACGGTGGGGACGGGGTTGACGTAGGTGTACAGGCCGAAGGCCAGCGCGAAGATGGCATCAATGGTAGCCTTCTGCTCCATGTATTCCGGTGCTACCGCCGCCACCGGCAAATCGGTGACGGGCACGTCGCCCAGTTCTTTGGAGATGGCGGCCAGCAAATCGGCCAGCCTGCCGGTATCGGTGCACGTGCCGAAGCTCAAAACCGGCGGTATGCCGAGCGCCCGGCAAAGGCCTTTGAGACCGGGGCCGGCCAGGTCACTGGCTTCGGGCGAACACAGCCTGGCTACCTGCATGGCGGCGTTGCCGCAGCCCATCGAGAGCACCAGTATATCCCGTTGGATAAGCTCTTTGGCCACAGCCACGCTGTGGCTGTCGTTGCCATGGTCGCGCAGTGTGGTGCAGGATACCAGCCCGGCCACGCCGCGGATGGCGCCTTTCTTGATTGCATCCAACAGGGGTGTGAGCGTGCCGCCCAGAGCCTCCAGTATGCTCTCGGTGGAGAAACCGACCACAGCTTCTGTCACTGGCAGCCCGGTGATGGGCTCAACAGTTGTGCTGCGCTGCTTATAGTTCGCGATGGCCATATTTAACAGGTCGCCCGCCTGCTTCCTGGCTTTTTCAGGAAGGTAATTAATGCGGTCGCCGACACCCTCGAAAGCGACCAGTTCGCTTACGGGAATGAGCTTGAATTTATATCTCTCGGCATAGGCCGGGTCGACCGGCATGGAGCAATTCATGTCGCAGGCAAAGAGGTCAACGCATCCCGATGCCAGCACGGCCTCCTGCGATATCCAGTTGCCGGTAAAACCCCAGAAAGCATCGTCCATCTGCCAGCGCTGTATCATCTCCTGACCGGCCTCGATATTGGCGATAACGCGTAGCCCTTTAGCTCCGGCAGCCTTAGCTTTATCCTGCCACTCAGGGGTGCGCGCAAGCTGCACCATGGCAAAGCCGAGGAAGGGTTCATGGCCGTTGGGCAGGGCATTAATGTAATTGGAGTCGAGCACGCCCAGGTCGACGCGCATATTGTGCGGGCGGGGTATGCCGAACATGATGTCCTGGCAATATTCGTTGATTATCTGGCTCTGGTAGGCCGTGGCAATCCCCAGCCTCATGGCCTTGAGAGCCAGGCTCTGGTAATAGCCGTCCACGTTGGTAAGGCAGGAACTGGTGGAGAACATCATCTCGCCATAGATGCCGCCGGGAAAGATTCCCAGCTTCCGCCAGGTGTCCTTGCGCTCTTTAGGCGCAAGCGCTTCCACGATATGGCTGGGCTGATCGTACTTGCGGTTGAAATCCTCCTCCACAAATTTGCACAACCTTAAAGCCATACGTTTATATGAACCTGTGACACTGATGCCCAACCGTTTGGCGAACGATTTGAGCTTCTTGCCCTCGCTTATCTCAAAGGGTGTCTGGCCGCGCGCCGTGGCCTTGAGCGTTTTCAATGTCTGCTCGGTGTGGTAATGATAAGTGGATGCGCCCATAACGTTGCGCAGCAACATCATGCGCATGGCCATGCCATCGGCGGTGATGCCGCAGACTCCGCGCTTATCCTTGGAGGCGTCGGCGCGGCAGGGGCCGTTAGAACAGAGGTCACAGCGTTTGCCTTCCTGGCAGAAGGGACAGCGCTGGTCGGGGCTGCTGCCCAAACCCTGCGCCTCGTAGCGGTCCCAGATATTGGTCATGCCGTCCTTCTTTATACGGTCATAGACGGTGCGGACCGAACTGTGGTATGAGATGCGTTCCCCTTCCATTGCCTAAACCTCCTTAAATCAACATTTGACCTCGCCCCTCGTGGTCAGGATGACCTCCTTGAAGGGGATGTCCTTATTGCTGGATAGAATAGCCTGCATGGCCATACGGGTCAAGCCCGCGCAGCAGGGCACTTCCATGCGCAGGACGGTCATGCTTCTAACATCTGACTGTCTTAATATCTCGGTGAGCTTGGACAGGTGAGCCTCGTAATTATCCAGCTTGGGACAGGCCACCAGCAGCGCACGGTTTTTCAGGAAATTAATGTGAAATGTCCCGCTGGCGAAGGCAGTGCAGTCGGCCGCCAGAAGAACGTCCGCGCCCTGCAGGAAGGGTGCTTTGGGCGGCACCAGGGTAAGCTGAACCGGCCAGTGGGCCAGTTCTGACGGCTGACTTACGGGCGGCGTGGCAGAGTCTTCTTTTGAAGTAGACTTGAATTGCGCCACCGTGGAAGACGGGCAGCCGCACGGTAAAGAGTCCTTCTTTTCAAATTGAAGGACGGTAGCCGAAGGGCAGCCGCAGGCTTTGTCCGGTGTCATAGCAGATTGGCTGGCCAGGTGCTTTTCCACGGCTTTCTCATCGAAGGGTTCCCCCTCCCTTTCGATAATGGAAATTGCGTCCTGCGGGCATTCACCCAGGCAGGCGCCCAGGCTATCGCAGTATTTATCCGAAACCAGGCGTGCCTTGCCGTCTACTATCTGCAGCGCCCCCTCGGCGCAGGACATTATGCACAGACCGCAGCCGTCGCATTTATCCTCATCGATTTGAACTATCCTGCGTTTGACCTTCACCTCAATCTTACCCATTGCCGGACCTCCTCTGATTTTATTTCTTGAGTTTCTTATACATATCCGTGCCAAGGCACTGTTCGGCGTACTGGCAATATTCCGCGCAGGAGTTGATATTGTTGAAAACAGGTTGCCCGCAGGACGGGCAATCCACCTTCATATCGACGGAAAACAACTCCACCTCACCGCCGCAGCGCGGGCATCTACTGATTTTTATGGACGGTGTGCCGCCGCCGAACGAACCGGGGCACTTAAATGGACTAATCACTCAGTAATTATAGGAATGAAGCAGCCTGTCTGCCATGATTTATGTCACAAGGTCATCAGCGTATGCCGACCGGGCTGCAGGAGGGCTACTCCCCGAACCGTTGCAGCAGTTTAAACAATGCCTCCGTACCGAACTCCAGCGCCTTCACCGGCACGCGTTCGTCGGCGGCATGGAAGAGGCTCTCAAAATTGATATCGGGAGGTAATTTAAGCGGGGTGAAGCCATACGTCTGAATGCCCAGCCTGGTGAAAAGCCGGGCGTCGGTGACAGCCGGGAAGAGCATGGGAGTGGGTGTGCTGCCCGGGTCGCTTTCTCTTAATATATACGCCAGCATGTCATATAGCCCCATATCCGCCTCTGGCATGCCGCCACCGAAATATAACTGCTCATACTCAATATCGCTGCCCGCCAGTGATTTGAGCTCCGTTATGATATCGTCAGGGGCAAAGCCCGGCAGCAGGCGGCAATCAAGGTCGATGGAAACCCGGCCCGGGATCTGGTTAAAACTCTCGCCGGCGCGGATGCCGGTGGCGGCCGCTGTATTATGCAGTATGGGGTCGAACATCCTCACCTGCGAGCCAAGCGTATCGAGCACGGAGTTGGTCAGGGCCGGGATAAGCAATTGCATAACCGTTTGCTTGAGAGGACTGGGAAGTCCCTCTGCTGTATAGCGCACCTGCTCTTTGGCGACCGGTGTAATATGCACGGGCAGGCGGTGCTCGAGGGCATTCAGGAAGCGTGACAGCCGCGCCATTATGCCACCGCGTACCGGCCAGGCGCCGTGGCCGCCCGTACCCCGTATGGTCGCGAGTAAACCGCAACCCTGCTTCTCGGCTACCATTATGGGGTAGAAGCGGCGCCGCAGAATATGGGTTGTATAACCGCCGAATTCACCGATGGCGTATTTAACATCCTGGAAAAGCTTAGCATGGCTGCCTACCAGGTACTCAGCGCCGCAGGCGCTGCGGTTCTCCTCATCGCTCAGCACGGCCAGTATCACGTCGCCGGCGGGAATCAGGCCCTCAATATTGGCGCGCATCATGGTTGCCAGCATCATGGCGATAGCGCCTTTCATGTCCAGCGCGCCGCGGCCCCAGACATAACCGTCCAGTTCCTCACCGGCGAAGGGGTTAAGCCTCCATTTCTGATTGGCCGTGGTAACCACGTCGATATGGCCATACATCAGGAGGGGCGGCGCCGAACCGCGGCCGGGCACCCTGGCTACGAGGTTGGGACGGGACGGATCCACGGCCAACACAGTGTTCTGTACGCCGGCCCAGTCCAGCAGGCCTTTGATGTAGTTAATGCAGGCTGCCTCGTTGCCGGGCGGGTTGACCGTGTTGTGGCGGATAAGGTATTTAAGTATCTCGGCAGGCCTGGTGTAAACAGGGGTTCCTTCGTCTGCTGGCGACCCGTTCATCGGACTCCTCCTGTGCAAAACTCGGCGGCCATTTTCATTTGTGAACTATCAGCCCCATTGTAGTAAATAGCAGCTTTGAAGTCCAGCTTTACCAGGCTGTTCAGGAAGAGCGATGGGTTGGCCTGCATAGATTGACTTGTTGCAGGTGGCAATTTATCATTACCCGCAGTGGCCAAAATTAAAATATCCAAGCTTAAAGACCTCCCCAATGATTTAAGGGTCGCTATATTCCTGGTCTACAAAGCTATCACGCGGGGCAACAAGTACACCCTCATTCTCACCATCCTCGTTACCACCCTGGCCTTTATCAACATCATATTCACGTCCTCCATCATGAATGGCGCGATAAGCAAAGCCTACCAGCAGGCCCAGGAAAACTACGTATCCAACGTCGTTATATTGCCGTCCGTGGATGAGAAATATGTAACACAGGTCCAGCAGTTGAAGACCCGGATAAATACCCTGCCGGGTGTAGTGAGCTGCAGTTCGCGTTATGCGCAGTCGGGCCTGATAAGGTATGACCCGGATAAAGACAACCTGGACGTGAGGGAGAAAACCTGGAATATTAAGTCCATTAATCCCGACGAAGAGGTCAAGGTGACCAATCTGCAGAATTACATGGTAGCCGGCAGGTACCTCGAAGAGAATGACCGTGACCAGATAATCATGGGCAAGGAGATAGCGGGAGGCTATGGCGCAAGCTTCCAGATATCCTCGCTCAAAGGCGCCCGGGTGGGAGATGAGGTCACGGTTGCCTACGGTAATGGCGTTCAGCGCACTTACAAAATTAAGGGAATCTATAATACATATTTCCCGCTGGCTGATCTCAACGTCTTTGTGACCGAAAAGGAGATGGAGTCGGTCCTGGGCATCCACAACCGGGCTTCGGAGGTTCTGATTAAAACGGACGGCTCGGTGCCCGAGCGAGTCTATATCGACCGCCTGCGCATGATGGGCATCGAAAAGGAGCAGATAAATGTCTGGATGGATTTCATCGGCTATATCAGCGGGTTGACACAGACATTTGATATCATCAAAGGAATAGTTACGACAATTGGCCTGCTGGTTGCCGGAG
>JAPLHJ010000094.1 GCA_026389675.1 Chloroflexota bacterium
CCAAGGGTATATTTAATGAAGTTGATGAACACTACGTAGCAACCATGTTCGTTTCGCTATTGCTGGGTCTGGAACAACAGTTTATTATCGACAGCTCGGCTTTCTTTTACCGTGAATATACCGCCAGGATAAAGAGCTATATTTTCGACATGGTGGTGCTCAAAAAGTAAGCTTCCTTAATCTCGCGAAGGCTATGTCCTGGCTGATCCTGCCTTCCTCAAATTCAGCTTTGATTTTAGCTACTTCATCCCCGATGCCTAGTGAGATCAAACCCTTCTCATCCAGGGGAAACTCCGGAAACAGGAAAAACAGCCTGGCTATCTCACCCCGGTCACCACAAATGAGCTCTTCCACCGGCTGCTGCATCAGGTCTTTTTCATCTTTTGTCAGGGGGGCGGCGTTGAATACCTCGTTACAGAAATGATAGCGGCATTCCCGCGGCCTCCTGTCAAATATGGGGCAGGTGCTGAAATACTCAGAATAAAACCCGCAGTTGATGTTCCTGCAGCAATAGCCGTTACAGGGCGGGCAGATCTTGCCGGCTGCAGCATTCATTAAGCCGACCAGATGGTAAATCTGATCTCCGAACAATTCCCGGAAATCCCCGTCGGTCAGAAATATCCTTTTATTGAGAGTGTTTCGTTCCGTCATTATAGTCTACTTTATTCATTCCGGGTGCGCCAACAGGCCGCTTCCCGTATCAACGGCTATTACGGCGCAACTGCGCCGTAATATTACAGGTTGTTTTCAAACTTGGATTAATTGTTGTTGTAAGTTAACAGCCGGTTGCCACAGGTTGGTCCACATTATATAATTCCGCCCGATGACTGTTAAAAGGGTACGGTTGCCTCACCGCATCTGGCATGGCGCCGGTACGCTGGAGTTGGATTTCCCCGGTAACTGGGAGATAGTTCACTGCCGCATGGCCGGGCATGACTGCCCACCACTGACTCACAAACAGATCGCAGCCGGCTTTGCCAGCCCTATCGGCTCACCGCAATTACATGAGATAGCCAGAGGCAAACGGCAGGTGGCCATACTCTTCGATGATATCTCCCGCCCCACTCCCGTAAAAGATCTGTTGCCCTTTGTCCTGGCGGAACTGAAGGAAGCCGGCATAGCTGACCAGGCTATACGTTTCATCTGCTCCTCCGGCTGCCACGGCGCCCACAGCTACGAAGACTTCGTCAAGAAGCTCGGGCAAGACATCCTCGACCGTTTCCCCGTCTACAACCACAACATCTACGAAAACTGCACCTATGCAGGCACTACTTCACAGGGCACTGAGCTTTATGTAAACTCCGAAGTCATGAGTTGCGACCTGAAAATAGGAATCGGTTCAGTCATCACCCACCCGCAAACCGGCTTCGGCGGCGGGGGCAAGATCATCCTGCCCGGCGTGGCTGCCATAGAGTCCATCGAGGCCTATCACCGGCTGGAGTATAAATACAGGGAGGAGGGCAAGGGCAACCTGCTGGGCATGTCCAACTACCAGGATAATCCCATGGCGCGCGACTTCAATGAGGCGGCCGGCATAGCCGGCCTGGACTTCAAGGTCGATGTGCTGGTTAACGGAAACGGCCTCCCCTGCGCCATCTATTGCGGCAATCCTGAACGGGAATACCAGGCGGCGGCTCAGGATGCCCTGGCTCACTATGCCACTAAGCCGGCGCCGGGCACGGATGTTGCAGTGGTCAACAATTACTGCAAGGGCAACGAGGCCATCATAGGCCTGATCATCGGTATCACCCTACTGGCTGAGAAGGGCGGAGACCTGGTGCTGGTTATGGACTGCCCGGCCGGTCAGGTTGTACACCACCTTATCGGCAGCTTCGGCAAGCAACAGCGCGGCCGCCTTTTCCAGGCCGTTAATTTTTCGCTTCCCTGGATTAAGCGCGTGATCGTGCTCTGTCCACAATTCGAGCATTCAATGGCCGACTGGCTTTGCATCCCGGGCACAAAATGGGTCAAAAGATGGCAGGATGTGATGAAGATACTGGAAGAGGATTTCCCCTCCGGCGCCAGGGCCGCTATTGTGCCGGACGGCACCATCCAATACCTGGTACCCGGCAACAGTTGAATTATCCGCGACGGAGCAACATTAAGGCGGGCACTTGGCACATACCGACCTGAACAGCGTGGTACTCAAATACCTGTCACCGCGGTCCGGCAGTATGACTACAATGATGCCCTTGTCCATTTGCCTTCCCACCTTTAAAGCCGCGGACACGGCGGCGCCGCTGGACATACCTACAAACAGGCCTTCCTTGGTTGCCAGCAGCCGGGTCGTTTCAAACGCCTCATCGTCTTCGACAACAACCTTCTCATCAAAACCCCGCGGGTCATAAATCCCGGGGTTAATTGACTCGGTCATATTCTTCAGACCCTGGATTGTATGGCCCTCGGTCGGCTCTACCGCCACAACCCTTACACCCGGCTTCTTTTCCTTCAAATATTTGCCGGTACCGATCAGGGTGCCCGCGGTTCCCAATCCTGCTACAAAAACGTCAACCTCACCATTTGTCTGACGGTATATCTCAGGCCCCGTGGTTTCATAATGCGCCAGCAAGTTATTCGGGTTATCGAACTGGTTGGGCATGAAGTATTTCTCAGGTTCCTTTTCAATAAATTGCCATGCCCGGCGGATCGCCCCGTCCGTAGCCTCCTTGGCCGGCGTCAGCACAACCTCGGCGCCGAAGGCCTGCAGGCAAAGCTGCCGTTCCGTGCTGACGCATTCGGGCATAAATAACTTGACTTTATAGCCCAGGGCAGAACCGATCATGGCCAGCGCTATACCGGTATTGCCCGAGGTTGGTTCCACGATTATTTTATCTTTGGTAAGCTGCCCGGATTCCTCAGCCTTAATAATCATATAATAGGCAGGCCTGTCCTTGATCGAACCGCCCGGGTTATTTCCCTCCAGCTTGGCATAGATCGTTACGCCCGGCTTCATACCGTTAAATCCTGTTAATTCCACAATAGGTGTATTGCCGATAGCGTCAAATAACCTGTGTTTAGATTTTTGCATCTTTGTTACCACCTTCTAATTCAGCCAGACATTAGCTAATTATATTGCAAACATCTTTTATTGAGTTAAATATTATCACCGCTGCTAACAAATAATGTAGTGGCTTCTGATTATAGACCTTTTGGATAAAACGTGATACTCACGTTCGTACGTCAACCATAGCTTCATGTTGGCATTGATTGACCTCTCGCATTCCAGTGTCTTGAAGCAGCTCCCCATCATGGCATTTGTGTTAAAGAAGGGTGGTGGCAGCATGGCAGATATGTTGCAGACAGTATTAAAAAGTCTGATCAGGTTACTCGTTCCACTCCTTGGTTACGGTTGCCAGGTTCTGGTGGCTTATCTGCAGTATGGCCGGGATCTGCGATAATAGCATGATAACCACAGCTGCTACGGCAGCGATTA
>JAPLHJ010000205.1 GCA_026389675.1 Chloroflexota bacterium
CCTCTGCACCAGCAGCGGCAGGAGTGTGTGCTCATCGATATCTGAGAGGACGATAAAGGCGGCATATTTGGGTATGAACATGGCCGCCAGGAGCATCTCGCGCCGCTTATCGGCAGCCATGAAGCAGGGGAAGGCGACGGTGGGATAGCCCAGCGCCCTGAAACCCTGCTTCAGTGCCGCCCTGCGTATCAGTGTCTGGTCGCGAACGGCCGACTGCAGGTCCTTCGAGCCCGGGTCCAGCAGGACGTCCTCAATGCTGGCCTCCGTGAGCCGGTTGGTCAGGTGCGCTAGCGATTCAACACCGGCCCCTTTAACGGCTACCACAGCCGGGTTTTGCTTCACCGCGCTGATGACTTTCTCCAGGTTTTGCGCGGTGACGGGGTAAAGCACAGGCTTCCTTCCCGCGCATAAAGCATGCGCGTTGAGAAGGGCATCCGTGTCTTCGCAAATAAGCATCAGCGGGCAGTCCACCGCGGTAAGCGCCTTCTTAACCAGCGCCCCGTATACCGCAGGGTCGCCCGATTTATACTGCAGGGCCAGCAGGTCAGCCCTCAGCGTCTTGCCCACCCAACTGAAATGCAACTCTCTTAACTTCCTGATCTTGCCCTCGACCGCCTCGCCAGGTTCATCATCCGCAATAAGCATACCTATGCCCGGCTGATGCACGAAGGTCTTCTCGTGACGGTAGAGCACGGTTTCATCGCCCACTACCAGCGCACAGGCGCCCGTGCCGATAGTGACGGGCCTGATGGGCGGGGCCAGCGCGTCCTCCAGTTCCCTGCTGACCTCAGGCGGAATATAGGGACACTTCTCGATGGCGATGCCGCCCGATGCCAGCTTCATGGCGAAGGCGAAGCAGGTAGGCAGGCCACATTCCTTGCAGTTCTTCTTGCCGCCTTCCGGCAGCCGCTTGACTATTTCCGTGCCTTTGATCGCCAAATCAATCTCCTTCTCTCACACGTTATTGCGAGCGTCAGCGAAGCAATCTCCTGTAGGGACGGGTCTTTAGACCTGTCCGCAAAAGCTCCGACTCCGGCGGGCGGGTTTGAAAACCCGCCCCTACAGATTGCCGCGGCCTTTCAGGCCTCTCAATCACAAAATAATATTACACCGGGAGTTTTACCTCGCCTTTGACCCAGGGATGGCCGGCGCGGTCGAGGAAGGCAACCAGCTCATCAACATTAGTTACATCGTTCTCCGTGGCTATTTTGCCGTGCAAATCCATCGGGCAGGCGTCCCTGTACATCTCCTGTATTACCCGCGGCATCCAGACGATGCGGTACCAGCCGCCGTCCGCCTTGAGGAAGCTGGGGGAGCGCAGGTACTCCAGCGCGATGCCCAGGAAACCCTCCACCTGCCGTCCCCCGCTGGTATCCCCGGCCATTTCGGTGAAGGGCGACCCAATCACTGTGTCTCCCTCGAAATCGCGGTTAACGATGCCGAAGGCGTCCGCCTCGGGTATGTAAAAGCAGATGGCCTGGAAGCAGCCGCAGGATGTGTGCGGGTAGCCGAAGGCGCTGTGCAAGAAAACCCTGTCGTAAGTGCCCATGGACTTCTCCAGCGCCAGCTTGTCGGCGCCCCGGTACTCTCCCCTCACCGGGTCGATGATATCGCCCTTGGGCACGGCCTGTATGGGCCCCTCGGGGTCCATCTGGTAGGCGGCCTTTCCGTCGAACCAGTTGATGGCGCCGCAGTTGGCGATGCGCTCAGGTGTAATACAGCAGATATGTGTGGGGGCGAAGCTCTGGCAGAGGGCGCAGCTGTAAAACTCCTCCACGTCGGCCTCGCGCAGACCGCGTATCTTCTCGTCGCGCGAACGGTAAACCTCCACGGCTTTAGGTAACAACTCCTCAATTTTAGCCGGGTCGGTTACAAAGGTGACCTGTATCTTCTCAATGATATCTATCTCGGAGGTGTAAAGGAATATCAATATCTCGCCCAGCGACCTGAGGGATTTCAGCCCCTTGCCGAAGGATGCCCTGTTCAGCCGCATCCAGACGTCCTGGCGCTGGTTCATATGATAGAAACCCTCGATATAGTTCAGGTAAAGGTGCAGCCGGCGCTCCAGGACGGGCTCGATATCCCGTTCCAGCCTTGCCCCGGCGATGTCTACAATCAGGGCGATGGGCTGGCTACTGCCCTCGGGGAGAAGGTCAATGTCCGGCCCGATGACCTCCACCTTCTCGTGTGTGACCCTGTCAGGGGGTTTAATGGAGACCAGCTCAAATTTAGTGCGCACGTTGGGGCCACCAAACTCCACGCGCATGTCGGCCTTGCGGATGACCTCGCCCTCGTACTGGGGACCGATGTCTACCGGGAATATTCCGTCAGCCATAAATCTCCCGCCTTATCTCAATAATCAACTTCGCCATATGACCTAATATTATATGCACATAAACGGATCATACCCTAATGCGTCCCCGCGTCAATGCACCACATCGTCGAGCGTAACCTTTGTGCGGTAGGTGCCGACCAGGGTGGGAAGGGACAGCACCGGCTTCTCCTGCCAGCCGATCTCACCAAGCTGCGCCTGCAATTCCTTCTTAAAGAAGATGGGTATATCCGAAGCCCTCCTGATGAAAAGGTGAGCGTCAGCGGGCAACTTGCCGAAATACTGCCTGTGCAGGCCAATGTAATGGGTAAGCTTGGTGGCCCTGCCCTGCGGTGTATCGTTCCTGCGCATGCATAACTTAGCCAGCGCCACGATAACTGCGCCCTTATCGGCCAGCAAGTTGATCAGGTGCTCGGGTGACGGTTCTCCCGTATCCACAACTTGCTTAGAGCGGCCGTCCATAACGCTCCAATCGGTTTCGCCCGGCTTGCTGAGGTAGAGCCTTCCGTATTTAATGCAGCGCGGGCCGACGATGACCGGTATGCCCAGCCGGTTGCAGCCCGTGGCCAGGGCCAATTCCTCCTCACCGCAGGCGCCCACCCGGTTGAGTATATAGTCAGCCACAACCTCGTAATTAGCCCTCAGCGGCAGCGCAGCGAAGATGCTGGCGATCTTTATAGCGGCGCCGCTGATATGCGCGGAGGAGACGCCCGGACCCATATTTATCACGCC
>JAPLHJ010000275.1 GCA_026389675.1 Chloroflexota bacterium
GTGTGAACAAAGAATAACCTTTGCCCTGTATTCAACCAGGTACCAGATGGTCGGTAAGGCCGCAATAATACGGCTATCATCCATTATCTCGTTGGTTTTTGGATCAAGAGGTACGTTGAAATCAACCCTGACCAGCACCCTTTTTCCGGTCACTTCAATATCACGGATACTCTTCTTCATAAGTAATAATCTCCTTGTGCGGCATTATTACCGTAATTTGCCCTTCCAGTACCGAACTGGGCTTGAGTATATCCAATAGCGATTATTTGTTCAAGGGATGTTTTCAGCCCCCGCTATTTATTTTTAGGCTTATTAAGATTAAACTGTTATAGAAGCTTCTCTTAAAGAAAATACAAAAATGCAGATAGATCAGGAAAATAGCAGAAACCTGGTAGTAGTCATATCCGGCCCATCCGGCGTGGGTAAAGATGCGACCATAGCCCTTATAAAACAATCCGGCGTAAAATTTCATCATGTGACCACCGCAACTACCAGGGATAAGCGGCGCGGAGAAACTGACGGCAAAGACTATTTCTTTATCTCCAGGGCTGCATTCAAGGAAAAGATCGGCAAGAATGAATTCCTTGAATATGCTGAGGTCTACGGCAACTACTATGGGGTGCCGAAAAGCCAGGTCAGGCAGGGTTTAAATGGAAATATTGATGTTTTGATCAAGGTTGACGTGCAGGGGGCGATCACATTAAAAGAGAAGATCCCCGATGCTGTATTCATTTTCCTGCTGCCACCTTCGGCAGAGGACCTGCATCAGCGCATCAAGGACCGTAAGGCTGACAAGAAAAAAGATGTCGGCCTGCGGATGAGGATGTTGACGGAAGAATTAAAGAGCCTGTCCGTCTTCGATTACGCAGTGATCAATCATAATAACGACCTGGACAAGACCGTCACTACAGTGAAAGCAATCATTACAGCGGAGAAATGCCGTGTGAAAAAGAGGGTCGTTACTATATAAGCTTAGCGGTGACGGCTAACCGGTCCATCCAGAATACTGATAATCTCCTTTTCCCTTTTCCGCATCTTTTTAACTTCGCCTGCGGTTTGATGATCGTAGCCCAACAAATGCAGGGTCCCATGTACAAGCAAGAGCGTTAACTCCTCTTCAACACTATGGCCAAGCGCCCGGGCCTGTGCTGTGGCCCGCGGGTATGAGATCATGATATCTCCGAACTTGCCAGGAACACCGGGTAGAGAAGGAAATTCAATCGCATCGCTGCCGTTCGATTGCTCCGTTAAAACAAAAGACAGCACATCGGTAGGCCCGTCTATTCCCCGGTAGCGGCGGTTAAATCTATGGATATTTTCATCGTCTGTAATCACACAGTTGATTTCCATTGGCCCGGCAATATGCTCCTCGCCGAGCACAACGGTTATTATTGATTTCAGCCAAATCTATGGATATTTTCATCGTCTGTAATCACACAGTTGATTTCCATTGGCCCGGCAATATGCTCCTCGCCGAGCACAACGGTTATTATTGATTTCAGCCATTGCTTTTTATAGGGGAAAAGCAGGCTGCGTTTGATCGTGATATTGATAAGCTGATCAAGCCTTTTCATAGCAGGAAAATATTAGCATTTTGAGATGGGATGTACAATCATCTGCGTACCCGATTTGCTTGAAACTATAATTCAAACTGTGCTATATTTCAATGTGTTTTCTGGCTTGAAAATCCACGCTGGAGGGATCGCATAGTGGTCTAGTGCGGCCGCCTGCTAAGCGGTTGCCTCGGGAAACTGGGGTCATGGGTTCGAATCCCATTCCCTCCGCCAGCTTTAACCATCATTTTTACTCAGATATCAGCAGGCTACCTGATCGCATCGTGAATTTTGCTCCGCTTTAAAAGCCCATATTTCCGTGACACAGTAAGATGAAATATTACGTATGGACCATCGGCTGCCAGATGAACAGGGCTGAGTCCCTGCAGATGGCCAACCTCTTAAACCGCTCAGGCTTTGAGCAGGTGAAAAACGCCCGCCAGGCCGATATCGCCATCTTAAATACCTGTGTTGTGCGCCAGAATGCCGAAAACAAGGTTACCGGGATGCTGGGCTATATGAAGGGGATCAAGACCTTGAATCCCGCTTTACGCATCGTGGTTACAGGTTGCTTCGTGGAATCAGAGACAGCAGCATTGAAGAAGGCCTTCCCCTATGTGGATTGCTTCTTTCCGGCCGGGATGTCCCGCCAGTTCGATGACTGGCTGGCAGGCCAGTCACTCTTCAGGGATCCCCAGAGCACTTCGTTGACTCCGGCCGGCAACCCGGTCGTCACATCTATACCGATAATCCAGGGCTGCAATAATTATTGTTCCTATTGTATTGTTCCTTACAGGCGCGGGCGGGAAAAGAGCCGGCCACCGACTGCGATACTGAACGAGGCAACAGATGCCGTCGCTAATGGTGCGCGTGAGATAATCCTGCTGGGACAAAACGTCAATGCCTACGGGCATGACCTAGTTGGAGGTATCGAC